>NZ_JAAGPH010000114.1:0-27156 GCF_017104705.1 Burkholderia sp. Se-20373
CCCTGCTTCCCTTCTCCCGCGCCGCGTTTCCGTTAGCGCGAAAGAGGCGTGATTCTAAGCACCCGCCCCCGTCTACGCAAGCCCCTTTGTGAAAATATTTTGAAAAAGCCCCCGTGCGCTACCGCGCACGGGGGCTTCGCGCTCGACGGGCCAAGTGGTGGCGCTGACCTACGCGTTGCCGGCAACACTTCCCTCTATATATAGAAGCGCGTCACTTGCCGACCACCGCAGCCCGCAGTTGCTCGACCGGCACCGCGTCGGCCATCGCCGTGTAGCCGGCGTCGCTCGGATGAATGCCGTCCCCACTATCGTATCGACGCTGCAGCACGCTCGGGCGCGCCGGATCGCGCAGCACAGCATCGAAGTCGACCACGCCATCGAACCCGCCACCGCTCCGGATCCACCGGTTCACCTCGAGCCGGATCGCCTCGCGCCCCTCCGGGAGCCCGGCCGGCGTCAGCGTCGCGCCGAAAACCTTCACGCCCTGACGGTGCGCCGCTTCAATCAGCCGGCGGTAGCCGTCGATCAGCGATGCGGCCGTGACCTGCGTATGCGGGTGGTCACAATCGAGCCCCGCGCGCGGCGGCATCGCGGCGAAGTTGATGTCGTTGATCCCGATCAGCACGATCGCCGCCTTCACCCCCGCGCGCGACAGTGCATCACGCTCGAACCGCGACGCCAGCGACGTGCCGTAGCACGCCGAATCGCTAAGCAGCCGGTTTCCGCTGATACCAAGATTCGCGACGCCGATCGACTCCATGCCGGAGGCGGTCAGCCGACGCGTCAGTGCATCCGGCCAGCGGCGATTCCGGTTCACGCTCGAGCGCAGCCCGTCGGTGATCGAATCGCCGATCGCCGCCACGCTGGCGCGCGCTGAACCGGCCTCGGCCGCGAGCTCGCTCACCCATGCGTATTGGGTAAAACGGGTGCGGAACGCGGCGGCGCCCGGATCACTCACATGGTCACCCGGTGCAGACACGTAATTGAACTGGTTCGACACGCGGTGCCAGACCGTCATCCGCTGGTTCGCCCCCATCTGGAGGCTGATCGCATACGGCCGCCCGGCCGCCACATCGATCGCCACTGGATCGCTTTCGAGTTCCTGACCTGGCGCAAGCGTCACCGACGCCTTGCCGCCGAACCGGATCGGCTCCGCCGCACCAGCAAGCGCCGCCCCTTCGCCGGCGCGCGCGAGGCTCGCCGCCTCGACGACCAGCGGCACACGTCCGTAGGCATTGCTGACGCGAATCCGCGCGGCACGCCCCGACACCGTCGGATAGACGATCTGGCGCACGGCCCGGCCGGACACGTCGGGTGCGCGATAGAGCGGCGGCGGTGCGGCAAGATCGGGGATCGGCTGCAGCGCGGTCGCCCACGCCGCCACCCATCCGCCCGGCGCGGCCGAGGCCGACGCCACGAGCGGCGAAACAAAGACGGCCGCACCCAGCACGGCCGCGGCGATACTGCTTCGAAATGACATCGGCAAAATCCTCGTCGGAAAGCGGGCATTGTGCCGCAGAAGACGCAAACCCCACGCGCCGGATCGCCGTCATGCCGTCCGATCACGCCCCGACGTCCCTCGTTTACCCGAGTCTCGCCGCAAATCCGCAAGAAATTTATTAACCGACCGGTCGGTTGGTTTATACTTCGCACACATTCACCCGGACGAGAGCCTCGCCATGTACACGCAATCCCTCGACATCCCCGGCAACGTCGCGCCGCTCGACGCCGCAGCCGAGTCGCCCGAGCAGGCGCGGTTCGATGCGGTCATGGCCGCCGACGGCAAGATCGAACCGCAGGACTGGATGCCCGATGCCTATCGCAAGACGCTGGTTCGCCAGATCTCGCAGCACGCGCACTCGGAAGTCGTGGGCATGCTGCCCGAAGGCAACTGGATCTCGCGCGCGCCGAGCCTGAAGCGCAAGGCGATCCTGCTCGCGAAGGTCCAGGACGAAGCCGGCCACGGCCTCTATCTTTATAGCGCGGCCGAAACGCTCGGCGTATCGCGCGATTCGCTGATCGACGCACTGCTCGCCGGCAAGGCGAAATACTCGAGCATCTTCAACTACCCGACGCCCACCTGGGCCGACGTCGGCGTGATCGGCTGGCTCGTCGACGGCGCCGCGATCATGAACCAGATCCCGCTGTGCCGCTGCACGTACGGCCCGTACGCGCGCGCCATGATCCGCGTGTGCAAGGAAGAATCGTTCCACCAGCGCCAGGGCTTCGACGCGCTGCTGTCGATGATGAAGGGCACCGACGCGCAACGCGCAATGGTCCAGCAGGCCGTGAACCGCTGGTGGTGGCCGGTGCTGATGATGTTCGGCCCCAGCGACGCCGATTCGGTTCACAGCAACCAGTCCGCGAAATGGGGCATCAAGCGGATCTCGAACGACGATCTGCGGCAGAAGTTCGTCGACGCGACGGTCGACCAGGCGAAGGTGCTCGGCGTGACGCTGCCCGACCCCGACCTGAAGTGGAACGAGGCGCGCGGCCATCACGACTACGGCACGATCGACTGGAACGAATTCTGGCGCGTGGTCAACGGCGACGGCCCGTGCAACAAGGAGCGCCTCGCGACCCGCGTGAAAGCGCACGAGGACGGCGCATGGGTGCGCGAAGCCGCACTCGCCCACGAAGCCAAGCGCCGTGCCCGCGCCGAACAACACGCCGCCTGAGCGGCGGCACACCATCGAATTCAGGATTCAGGATTGAGGAGAGAGTGATGAACAAGGAATGGCCGATCTGGGAAGTGTTCGTGCGCAGCAAGCAGGGGCTCGATCACAAGCATTGCGGCAGCCTGCACGCCGCCGACGCGTCGATGGCGCTGCGCATGGCGCGCGACGTCTACACGCGCCGCCAGGAAGGCGTAAGCATCTGGGTGGTGCCGTCGTCTGCCATTACCGCGTCGGATCCGAACGAGAAGGCGGAGCTGTTCGAACCGGCGGGCGACAAGATCTACCGCCACCCGACGTTCTACACGCTGCCCGACGAAGTCAACCACATGTAACGCCCGCGCCATGACGATCACGCCCGAACACCTCTCCTATGTGCTGCGCCTCGCGGACAACACGCTGATCCTCGGTCAGCGCAACGCCGAATGGTGCGGCCACGGCCCGATCCTCGAGGAAGACATCGCGCTCACCAACATGAGCCTCGACCTCATTGGTCAGGCGCGCATGCTGTACACGCACGCGGCCGAACTCGAGCGCCAGCTCACCGGCGCGACGAAGACCGAGGACGACTACGCGTACTTCCGCACCGAGCGCGAGTTCGCGAACTTCACGCTCGCCGAGCTGCCGCACTACGGCCCGATCGCCGGTACCGCGCGCGCCGATAACGATTACGCGGTGACGATCGTGCGCAACTTCCTGTACTCGGCGCTGATGCTGCACGTGTGGACCGCACTCGAAACGTCGACCGACACGCAGCTCGCCGCAATCGCCGCGAAATCGGTGAAGGAAACCCGCTATCACGTGCAGCACGCACGCGAGTGGCTGGTTCGCCTCGGCGACGGCACCGACGAATCGCACCGCCGCGCGCAGAACGCGCTCGACTACCTGACGCCGTACACGCGCGAATTCTTCGCTGCCGATGCAATCGACGACGCGGTCGCCGCCGAGGGTATCGCCCCCGCGCCGGCCGCGCTCGAAGCAGCATGGCGCGCGGACGTGGACGACGCGCTCGCGGAAGCGACGCTCACGCTGCCGGCCCCCGTGCAGCATGTGACGACCGGCAAGCAGGGCGAGCACTCGGAACACATGGGCTACCTGCTCGCCGAACTGCAAAGCCTCGCACGCCAGCATCCCGGCGCGAGCTGGTAACCGGCCGCCCCGCCACGGAGCCCGACGATGTCCGTCCAGACCGCCCCCGCCAACGCCGTGCCCATCGCGCGCCACGCCGACCCGCTGCTCGCCCGTGCCTGGGACGTGCTCGAAGCCGTGCCGGATCCCGAGATCCCGGTCGTGTCGATCCGCGAGCTCGGCATCCTGCGCGACGTCCGCCTCGGGGACGACGGTCAGCTCGAGGTCGTGATCACGCCGACCTACTCGGGCTGCCCGGCCATGTCGCAGATCGCGGAGGACATCGCCGCCGCGCTGCAGGCCGCGGGCCTCCCGCCGCACCGGATCGAGACAGTGCTCGCGCCCGCGTGGACGACCGACTGGATCACGCAGGAAGCACGCGACAAGCTGCGCGCGTACGGCATCGCGCCGCCGGCCGGCCAATGCGGCACCGCCGCGCCGCGGGAAAACGTCGTGCGCTTCGTGCCGCGACCGGTCGCGGCACCCGCGTGCCCGCGCTGCGGCTCCGCCCGTACCGAGCGTCTCGCGCAATTCGCGTCCACGGCCTGCAAGGCGCTGTATCGCTGCGTCGACTGTCGCGAACCCTTCGACTACTTCAAACCTTATTAATCGATATGGCGACCCCGCAATTTCATCCGCTGCGTATCCGCGACGTGCGGCCCGAGACCGCCGACGCCGTCACCGTCTCCTTCGACGTGCCGCCCGAGCTGCGCGATGCGTACCGCTTCACGCAGGGCCAGTTCGTCACGCTGAAAACCCACATCGACGGCGAGGAAACGCGCCGCTCGTATTCGATCTGCGTCGGCACGACGGACTACGATCGTGACGGCGAACTGCGCATCGGCATCAAGCGGGTGCGCGGCGGCCGCTTCTCGAACTTCGCGTTCGACTCGCTCAAGCCGGGGCACACGATCGACGTGATGACGCCGGACGGCCGTTTCTTCACACACCTGAACGCCGATCACGGCAAGCAGTACGTCGCGTTTTCAGGCGGCTCCGGCATCACGCCGGTGCTCGCGATCGTGAAGACGACGCTCGAACTCGAGCCGCGCAGCACGTTCACGCTGATCTACGGCAACCGCAGCGTCGATGCGATCATGTTCGCGGAGGAACTCGAGGACCTGAAGAACCGCTACATGAACCGCTTCGTCCTCTATCACGTGCTGTCGGACGACCAGCAGGACGTCGCGCTGTTCAATGGCGTGCTCGACCAGGCGAAATGCGCGGAATTCCTCGACACGCTGACGCCGGCCGACGCGATCGACGAAGCGTTCATCTGCGGCCCCGCACCGATGATGGATGCGGCCGAGGCGGCGCTGAAGGCGGCCGGCGTGCCGCAGGCGAAGGTGCACGTCGAGCGCTTCGGCACGCCGTTGCCGCAGGCCGGCGCGCCGATCGTCGAAATCACCGACCAGACCCCGGCCGCCGACCTCGAAATCGTGCTCGACGGCAAGAAGCGCAAGCTGCGCCTGCCGTACGAAGGCGTGAGCCTGCTCGATATCGGCCTGCGCGCGGGCCTCGCGCTGCCGTACGCGTGCAAGGGCGGTGTGTGCTGCACGTGCCGCGCGAAGGTGCTCGAGGGCGAAGTGCGGATGGAGAAGAACTACACGCTCGAAGAGCATGAAGTGAAGGACGGCTTCGTGCTCACGTGCCAGTGCCACCCGATCAGCGACAAGGTCATCGTGAGCTACGACGAGCGTTGAGCGACGTCGCGTCGCGGCGCCGGGCGGTTTCTCGCCGTCACACATCTCGCTTACACTAGGGGCCGCCGGCCGGCTGGACATCGCAACGTCCGCCCGGCCGGCGGTTTTCTTTTGTTGACGACAGGCCGATGAGTACCATTCATGTGATTCAGGGCGGCACCGCCGCCGCGTCGCTGCACGAGGCACTCGCGCAAGCCGGACGCGACGAGCGCGTCGTCGGATTGCTCGACGATCTCGGCGTCGGGCCGCTCAAGGGCGCCGACGAGACGCCCGACACGCGCGCCGCCTTCTGGCAGCACGTGCTCGGCGACCAGATTCCCGACTGGAACGCGGAGATCGAAGGCGAGTTCGCGCGCCTCGACCAGTTGGCGACGGATACGGGCCAGGTGGTCGTGTGGCATGCGCCGAGCGTCGGCGACAAGCTGCTGCTGCGCCGCGTCGCCTATCACCTGCGCAATGTCCCGCAACGCCTGAACGAAGTGCGTCTGTCGGCCGCCGATCTCGACTCGGCCCAGCGCGCGGCACTATCGCGCACCGACCAGGCGTGCGCGACCGGCATGTTCTCGCCGGCCGAACTGGCGCGCAAGCGCCCGGTGGCCGCACCGATCTCGGTGCTGCGCATCGGCCGCCTCGCGCTCGAATGGCAGGAGGCGAAGCACCTGAACGCCGAGCTGCGCTACTGGGTCAGCAACACCATCAAGAGCGGCTACTATGATGACCTCGACGCGCTGATCGTCGCGCGCGCGGAAACCGACTGGCGGCCCGCGGCGCGCCTCGTCGGCGGCATCATGGCCGACGCCGACCGCGGCGGGCTGTTCGTCAGCGACTCGATCGCCTGGTGGCGCTGCCGCGAACTCGCGGCGGCCGGCCGGCTCGAGCTGCAGGACGACGCGCCCGACGCCCTCTCTTCCACGCAGGTGCGTGCGGCCCGCACGGCCACCCCGCACCGCTAATCTTCCCCATTCGACCATGGCCCGTACCCGAGCGCCCGACCACGAATCCCAGCGCGAGCAGATCCTCGATCTGGCCGCCGAGAAATTCGCGCAGACGAGCTACCCGAGCACGTCGATGTCCGATCTCGCGACCGCGAGCGGCACGTCGAAGGCGCGCCTCTATCACTACTACGAAAGCAAGGAAGCGATCCTGTTCGACCTGCTCGACCGCTACACGAAACGGCTGATGCTGATCATCGCCGAGGTCGAAGGGGCGAGCCAGCGACGCGGCCTCAGCGAGCGCGACGCGTTCGCCGAGCTGGTGCGTGCGTTCCTCGCCGAATACGAGACGTCGCACAGCCGGCACGTCGCGCTGCTCAACGACGTGAAGTATCTCGAGGACGCGCAGCGCGAAATCGTGCTCGACCGCCAGCGCGACATCGTCGCGGCGTTCACGCGGCAGCTCGCACGCGCGTACCCCGACCGCATCTCGAAGGAAAACCAGACGTCCGTGACGATGATGGTGTTCGGGATGATCAACTGGACGTTCACCTGGCTGAAGCCGGGCGGCCGCCTGGGCTACCGCGACTTCGCCGAACAGGTGATCGACCTGATCGAGCGCGGGCTGTCGACGGCCGCCTGAATGACGCGCAGCAGCAAGCGTTGCGCGACAGGCACACTGCGGCTGCCTGTCGCGCATTTCATATGATGACTTTTAAATTCGCTTAAAATCAACAACTTACAGAATTAACTAAGCGGTTTTAGAATTTCCATTCAGCACAAATAACGTCAAATACGGGTTTTCCCCAACCTCGCTCGGGTAAAATGCTGTTGCATTGCACAACCCGTTTGTGCACCCACACTGAGGAACCCACGATGAACACGCAATTCAACGGCCCTGCCGAAGTTGTCGGCACGGTCGGCAGTGCGCCGGTTCTCGTCAGGGAACTGGCTTCCAAAGACCGTGAGCAGATGCTCACCCACTTTCTCTCGCTCGACGAAGAGGACCGCCTGCTGCGCTTCGGCCAGATGGTGCCCGACCACGTGATCGAGAATTACGTCCGCACGATCGACTTCGGCCGCGACACCGTGTTCGGCGTGTTCGACCACGACCTCGAACTGATCGGCGTGGGCCACCTGGCCTACCTGCCGGCCGAGGGCGACAAGCGCACGGCCGAATTCGGCGTGTCGGTGCTCGAAAGCGCACGCGGCCGCGGCGTCGGCTCGAAGCTGTTCGAGCGCGCGGCGATCCGCAGCCGCAACACGCACGTGACGATGCTGTACATGCACTGCCTGTCGCGTAACGCGACGATGATGCATATCGCGAAGAAATCCGGGATGCGGATCGAGTACGCGTACGGCGAAGCCGATGCGTACCTGTCGCTGCCGCCGGCCGACCACTCGACGATCATCGCCGAGATGCTGCAGGAGCAGGCGGCGGTGTTCGACTACGCGATGAAGCGCCAGGCGCGCCGCACCACGAAGTTCATCGAATCGCTGATGCCCGCCGCGCTGACGGCGTAACTTCAGCCAGCCGGGCCGCGCCTGCCGCGCGCCCGGCCCCCCCTTCCCCGCCGCGCGCTAGCGCACCGAACGAATCGGCAATGCCGTCGTCTCCTTGAAGCATTCGAGCGAAAAGCTCGTCTTCACGTCGATCACCGACGGGTGATGCAGCAGATGCTCCTGCACGAAGCGGGAGAAATGCGCCATGTCCTCGACCTGCACGCGCAGCAGGTAATCCATATCCCCCGTCATCGCGTGGCACGCGACCACTTCCGGCCAGGTCTGCACGGCCGCACGAAACAGCTCCGCATGGGTCGCGCCTGCCCGCGCCGACGTTTCGTCGGCACGCACCGGCGCCAGGCCGCCACGCTTCTCGAGCCGCACGCTCACGTACGCGAGCAGGTCGAGCCCGAGCTTCTGCGGATCCAGCAGCGCGACATAACCGGTGATCACACCGATCTCCTCGAGCCGCCGGATCCGCCGCAGGCACGGGCTCGGCGACAGGTTCACGCGCTCGGCGATCTCCTGGTTCGACAGGCGCCCGTTCTCCTGAAGAATCGCGAGAATCCGCCGGTCGATGGCATCCAATTCGGCTTGCGCCATCTTCTGCCCTCCAATGAGTAATTTGAGACGGGAAATTGCGCCATCGTAGGTTCGGGCAATTAAGTTCGCAAGTTTACGCTCGCGGCTGCCCGCTACACTTTGTCGCACGCACCGATTCGTCGCGCACGCCACCGCGTGCGCCCCGTTCGACATCGAACCAGGCCGGGCCTGCGCACGTCGCCCCGGCCGATCGCCCCCACAGGAGACACGCCATGCAGATCCCGAACTGGGACAACCCCGTCGGCACCGACGGCTTCGAATTCATCGAATACACGGCACCGGACCCGAAAGCGCTCGGACAACTGTTCGAGCGGATGGGTTTCACCGCGATCGCGCGCCACCGCCACAAAGATGTGACGGTGTACCGCCAGGGCGACATCAACTTCATCATCAACGCCGAACCCGATTCGTTCGCACAACGCTTCGCGCGCCTGCACGGCCCGTCGATCTGCGCGATCGCGTTCCGCGTGCAGGACGCCGCGAAGGCGTACAAGCACGCGCTGGAACTCGGCGCATGGGGCTTCGACAACAAGACCGGCCCGATGGAGCTGAACATCCCGGCGATCAAGGGCATCGGCGATTCGCTGATCTATTTCGTCGACCGCTGGCGCGGCAAGAACGGCGCGCAACCGGGCGCCATCGGCGACATCAGCATCTATGACGTCGACTTCGAGCCGATCGCCGGCGCGAACCCGAACCCGGTCGGTCACGGCCTCACCTACATCGATCACCTGACGCACAACGTGCATCGCGGCCGCATGCAGGAGTGGGCCGAGTTCTACGAGCGCCTGTTCAACTTCCGCGAAGTGCGCTACTTCGACATCGAAGGCAAGGTGACGGGCGTGAAGTCGAAGGCGATGACGTCGCCGTGCGGCAAGATCCGCATCCCGATCAACGAGGAAGGCTCGGATACGGCCGGCCAGATCCAGGAATACCTCGACGCGTACCACGGCGAAGGCATCCAGCACATCGCGCTCGGCGCCACCGACATCTACCAGGCGGTCGATGGCCTGCGCAGCAAGGAAGTGAAGCTGCTCGACACGATCGACACGTATTACGAACTGGTCGACCGCCGCGTGCCGAACCACGGCGAATCGCTGGACGAGCTGAAGAAGCGCAAGATCCTGATCGACGGCGCACGCGACGACCTGCTGCTGCAGATCTTCACCGAGAACCAGATCGGGCCGATCTTCTTCGAGATCATTCAGCGCAAGGGCAACCAGGGCTTCGGTGAAGGCAACTTCAAGGCGCTGTTCGAATCGATCGAACTCGACCAGATCCGCCGCGGCGTCGTGCAGGACAAGGCCTGACGCATCCGGCGCGCGGCAACCCGGGGCAACCCGGCAGCCTGCACGATCCGGCGGCGCAAAGAAAAAGGGCGGGAATCCTCGAATTCCCGCCCTTTTTGCATTCCGGCGCGGCCCGCAGGCCGCGCGAGCGGATCAACGCGCGTTCGCCTTCGACTCGACGGCGCGCTCGGCCGACGGCTGCGCGACAGCGTCCTGGGCCGGCACGATCTGCTGCATCTGCGCGCCGGCTGCCGCCAGTGCGCTCGCGCCGCGCGCGTGCACCGGGCCGGTCATCGAGAAAAACGCGGCGGACACGATCAGGAAACTCTGGATATGACGTGTGTTCATTGCACCTCCTGTAAAACTGCCGGCGCCTCCCCGATTACGTCGAAACCAGCCAACGCGACCGGGCACCTCCGGCAGGCCGACAAGATTAACGGCGTTTGCACGAAGATGGGGCCGGCTTTACATGCTTTTACATGATGTAACGCATGGTTCCGCCCTGTTTTTCTGACGCGCCGCCGCAATTCCCCCGCGTTCCAACCGATGGGCGGCGGGTTTGCCCCAGTGCTACCATCGCTTAAAACCGGCCAATATGCCGGCCACTGCCGACGCGTCCACAAGACGCCCGAAGCAGTCGAGTTTTGGTGATCCCAAACTGGGTGGAGGAGACAGTTAATGAATGCCCCGCTAGACGCAGGCCAACGCGCATCGCTAGAAGCCGCGCTGAAGTCCGTCACGCTTGACGACAAATACACACTGGAACGCGGCCGCGCGTACATGAGCGGCATCCAGGCCCTCGTGCGCCTGCCGATGCTCCAGCAGGAACGCGATCGCGCCGCCGGTCTCAATACCGCCGGCTTCATCTCCGGCTATCGCGGTTCGCCGCTCGGCGGCCTCGATCTGTCGCTCTGGAAAGCCAAGCAGCACCTGGCCGCCCACCAGATCGTCTTCCAGCCCGGCCTCAACGAAGATCTCGCCGCCACCGCCGTGTGGGGCTCGCAGCAGGTGAACCTGTACCCCGGCGCGAAGCACGACGGCGTGTTCGGCATGTGGTACGGCAAGGGCCCGGGCGTCGACCGCACGGGCGACGTATTCAAGCACGCGAACTCGGCCGGCTCGTCGCAGCACGGCGGCGTGCTGGTGCTCGCCGGCGACGACCACGCGGCGAAATCATCGACGCTCGCGCACCAGTCCGAACACATCTTCAAGGCCTGCGGGCTGCCGGTGCTGTTCCCGTCCAACGTGCAGGAATATCTCGATTTCGGCCTGCACGGCTGGGCGATGAGCCGCTACTCGGGCCTGTGGGTCGCGCTCAAGTGCGTGACGGACGTGGTCGAATCGTCGGCATCGGTCGACATCGACCCGCATCGCACCGAGATCGTGCTCCCGACCGACTTCATCCTGCCGGAAGGCGGGCTGAACATCCGCTGGCCCGATCCGCCGCTCGTGCAGGAAGCACGGCTGCTCGACTACAAGTGGTATGCGGCGCTCGCCTACGTGCGCGCGAACAAGCTCGACCGCATCGAGATCGATTCGCCGAGCGCGCGCTTCGGGATCATGACCGGCGGCAAGGCGTACCTCGACGTGCGCCAGGCGCTGACCGACCTCGGCCTCGACGACGAAACCTGTGCACGGATCGGCATCCGGCTCTACAAGGTCGGCTGCGTGTGGCCGCTCGAAGCGCAGGGCGCGCAGGCGTTCGCGCGTGGCCTCGACGAAATCCTCGTCGTCGAGGAAAAGCGCCAGATCCTCGAATACGCGATCAAGGAAGAGCTGTACAACTGGCCCGACGGGCAACGGCCGCGCGTGTTCGGCAAGTTCGACGAGAAGGACGGCGCCGGCGGCGAATGGTCGGTGCCGATGGGCAACTGGCTGCTGCCCGCGCACTACGAGCTGTCGCCCGCGATCATCGCCAAGGCGATCGCGACGCGCCTCGAGAAGTTCGAGCTGCCGTCCGACGTGCGGGCACGCATCGCCGCGCGCCTCGCCGTGATCAACGCGAAGGAAATGGCGCTCGCGAAGCCGCACGTGCAGACCGAGCGCAAGCCGTGGTTCTGCTCGGGCTGCCCTCACAACACGTCGACCAACGTGCCGGAAGGCTCGCGCGCGATCGCCGGCATCGGCTGTCACTACATGACCGTGTGGATGGACCGCAGCACGAGCACCTTCAGCCAGATGGGCGGTGAAGGCGTGCCGTGGATCGGCCAGGCACCGTTCACGGACGAGAAGCACGTGTTCGCGAACCTCGGCGACGGCACCTATTTCCACTCGGGCCTGCTGGCCGTGCGCGCGGCGATCTCGTCGAAAGCGAACATCACCTACAAGATCCTCTACAACGACGCGGTCGCGATGACGGGCGGCCAGCCGGTCGACGGCGTACTGACGGTGCCGCAGATCACGCACCAGCTCGCGTCCGAAGGCGCGAAAAAGATCGTGATCGTCACCGACGAGCCGGAGAAGTACGACAGCCAGAAGGCGCTGCTGGCGCCGGGCGTGACGATCCATCACCGCGACCAGCTCGACGATGTGCAGCGCGAGCTGCGCGAGATCGAAGGCACGACGATCCTGATCTACGACCAGACCTGCGCGACCGAGAAACGCCGCCGCCGCAAACGCGGCACGTATCCGGACCCGGCCAAGCGCGTCGTGATCAACGACGCGGTGTGCGAGGGCTGCGGCGACTGCTCGGTGCAGTCGAACTGCCTGTCGGTCGAGCCGCTGGAAACCGAATTCGGCACGAAGCGCCAGATCAACCAGTCGAGCTGCAACAAGGACTTCTCGTGCGTGAAGGGCTTCTGCCCGAGCTTCGTCACGGTCGAGGGCGGCCAGCTGAAGAAGCCGAAGGCCGTGTCGGTCGACGGCAACGCACTGCCGCCGATCCCCGAACCGACGCTGCCGGACATCGACCGCGCATACGGCGTGCTCGTCACGGGCGTCGGCGGCACGGGGGTCGTCACGATCGGCGCGCTGCTCGGAATGGCCGCGCACCTGGAAAACAAGGGCGTGACCGTGCTCGACGTCACCGGCCTCGCGCAAAAGGGCGGCGCCGTGATGAGCCACGTGCAGATCTCGCACGCGCCGACCGACATCCACGCGACGCGGATCGCGATGGGCGAAGCCGACCTCGTGATCGGCTGCGACGCGATCGTCACGGCCGGCGACGAATGCACGTCGCGGATGCGGCACGACACGACGCGCGTGGTCGTCAACAGTGCGCAGACGCCGACCGCCGAGTTCATCAAGAACCCGAACTGGGCGTTCCCGGGCCTGTCCGCCGAGAACGACATCCGCGCGGCGGCCGGCGAAGCCGTCGATTTCATCGACGCGAACCGCTTCGCAGTCGCGCTGCTCGGCGACGCGATCTACACGAACCCGTTCGTGCTCGGCTACGCGTGGCAGAAAGGCTGGCTGCCGCTCACGCTCGCGTCGCTCGTGCGCGCGATCGAGTTGAACGCGGTCTCGGTCGAGAAGAACCGTGCGGCCTTCGACTGGGGCCGCCGCGCCGCGCACGACCTGGCGAGCGTGAAGCAGGCCGCGGCCGGCGACGCGCGCCCCATGCAAGGCGCCACGGTGATTTCGCTGCACACGAAGAAGGCGGTCGACGCGCTGATCGCGAAGCGTGTGGAATTCCTCACCGCGTACCAGAACGCCGCGTACGCAGCACGCTATGCGGCGTTCGTCGACAAGGTGCGCGCGGCCGAGCGTGCGCTGGCGGACGGCGACACGGCGCAGGAGCAGCTGACCGAAGCGGTCGCGCGCAACCTGTTCAAGCTGATGGCGTACAAGGACGAATACGAGGTCGCGCGGCTGCAGTCCGATCCGGCATTCCTCGCGCGCCTGACCGCGCAGTTCGAAGGCGACTGGAAGCTGAAATTCCACCTCGCGCCGCCGCTGTTCGCGAAAACGGACGCCCACGGCCATCTCGTGAAGAAGGCGTACGGCCCGTGGATGATGTCGGCGTTCCGGCTGCTTGCGAAGGCGAAGTTCCTGCGCGGCACGGGGCTCGACCCGTTCGGCCGTACCGACGAGCGTCGCACCGAGCGCGCGCTGATCGGCGAGTACGAAGCGCTGATCGGCGAGGTGCTCGGCAAGCTGAACGCGGCCAACCGCCCGCTCGCCGTCGAGCTCGCGGCGCTGCCGGACGGCATTCGCGGCTATGGTCACGTGAAGGAGAACAACCTGCGCGCGGTACGGGTGAAGTGGGACACGCTGCTCGCGAAGTGGCGTTCGCCGGCCGGCGGCCAGTCGCACCAGCAGGTCGCGTAACGGCACGCGGCGGGCATTCGAGGCCGGATGCCCGCCGGCGCGCGGCTACCGGCTCACGTCGCTTCACGAAAAAAACGCCACGGAACGCAGGTTCCGTGGCGTTTTTCATTGCGCCGCGCACGAAGCGCGGCACACGCGGGCGTGGACTTACTTCGTGTTCACGTTCGCGGCGGCAACGGCCGTCATGTTGATGATCCGGCGCACGGTCGCGGCCGGCGTCAGGATGTGGGCCGGCTTCGCCGCGCCGAGCAGGAACGGGCCGACCGTCACGCCTTCGCCGCCGACCATCTTCAGCAGGTTGTACGCGATGTTCGCCGCTTCGACGTTCGGCATGATCAGCAGGTTCGCTTCGCCCGACAGCGTCGTGCCGGGGAAGGCCTGCTTGCGGATCAGTTCCGACAGCGCCGCGTCGCCGTGCATTTCGCCGTCGACTTCGAGGTTCGGCGCACGTTCGACGATCAGCTTGCGAGCCTCGCCCATCCGGCGCGACGACGCCGACGGCGCGCTGCCGAAGTTCGAGTTCGACAGCAGCGCAGCCTTCGGCGCAATGCCGAAGCGCTCGATCTCGGCCGCGGCCTGGATCGTCATGTCGGCGAGCTGTTCGGCGCTCGGCAGCTCGTTCACGTACGTATCGCACACGAACAGGTTCCGGCCCGGCAGCATCAGCAGGTTCATCGCCGCGAAGTGCTCGGCGCCCTTCGCACGGCCCAGCACCTGCTCGATGAACTTCAGGTGGCTGTGGAACGTGTCGATCATCCCGCAGATCATCCCGTCCGCATCGCCCAGATGCACGAGCATCGCGCCGATCAGCGTGTTGAACTTGCGCATCGCGGCCTTCGCGACTTCCGGCGTCACGCCGTCGCGCGCCCCGATCTCCTGATATGCCTGCCAGTAGCGGTGGTAGCGCGCATCGTCTTCCGGATCGACGATCTCGAAATCGGTGCCGGCCTTCAGCTTCGAGCCGATCTTCGCGAGGCGCATGTCGATGACCGACGGACGGCCGACGAGGATCGGCTTCGCGATCTTTTCCTGCAGCACGAACTGCGCGGCACGCAGCACGCGCTCGTCTTCGCCTTCGGCGAACACGATGCGGGCCTGTTTCTGCTTCGCGGTGGCGAACACCGGGCGCATTACCATGCCGGTGCGGTAGACGGTCGCGCCGAGCTGCTCGCGGTATGCGTCCATGTCCTGGATCGGGCGGGTGGCGACGCCCGAATCCATCGCGGCTTGCGCGACGGCCGGCGCGATCTTGATGATCAGGCGCGGGTCGAACGGCTTCGGAATCAGGTAGTCCGGCCCGAATTCGAGCGAGTGGCCTTCATACGCCTTCGCGACTTCCTCGCTCTGGTCGGTTTCCTGCGCCAGCTCGGCGATCGCGCGCACGCACGCGAGCTTCATTTCTTCCGTGATCGTCGTCGCGCCGACGTCGAGCGCGCCGCGGAAGATGAACGGGAAGCACAGCACGTTGTTGACCTGGTTCGGGTAGTCCGAACGGCCGGTCGCGACGATCGCGTCCGGGCGCACGGCCTTCGCGTCTTCCGGACGGATTTCCGGTTCCGGGTTCGCGAGCGCCAGGATCAGCGGGCGCTCGCCCATCGTCTTGACCATGTCCTGCTTCAGCACGCCCGCGCTCGAGCAGCCGAGGAACACGTCCGCGCCGACGATCGCGTCGGCGAGCGTACGTGCGTCGGTGGTCGCCGCATAGCGCTGCTTCGACGGATCGAGGTTGCCGCGCCCTTCGTAGATCACGCCCTTCGAATCGGCGACGAGGATGTTCGACTTCGTCAGGCCGAGGTTCACCAGCAGGTCCAGACACGCGATCGCTGCCGCGCCCGCGCCCGAGCACACGAGCTTCACTTCGGACAGCTTCTTGTCGACGACCTTCAGGCCGTTCAGGATCGCGGCCGACGCGATGATCGCGGTGCCGTGCTGGTCATCGTGGAAGACGGGGATCTTCATGCGCTCGCGCAGCTTCTGCTCGATGTAGAAGCATTCCGGCGCCTTGATGTCCTCGAGGTTGATGCCGCCGAGCGTCGGCTCGAGCATCGCGATCGCCTCGACGAGCTTGTCGGGGTCGGACTCCGACAGTTCGATGTCGAACACGTCGATGCCCGCGAATTTCTTGAAGAGGCAGCCCTTGCCTTCCATCACCGGCTTCGCGGCGAGCGGGCCGATGTTGCCGAGGCCGAGCACGGCGGTGCCGTTCGTGATGACGCCGACGAGGTTGCCGCGCGACGTGTACTTCTGCGCGTCGAGCGGATCGGCGTGGATCGCTTCGCACGCAGCGGCGACGCCCGGCGAATACGCGAGCGACAGATCGAGCTGGTTCGACAGCGGCTTGGTCGGGGTGACCGAAATCTTGCCGGGTTTCGGGTTCAGGTGATAAGCGAGTGCGGCCTGCTTCAGTTGTTCGTCCATGATTGACCTGCGAGAGACATGCGAAATATTGACGGTTCAGTACGCCGCACCTTCGGCCGCGTCTGCTTGAATCGAGGGGGTGATCGACTGCGAGACGGCACGCGACGCGCCGGGTGGGCACGCCATCGAACCTTGGCGGGTGGCAAGAGGAAAGTACAAAGTACTGAACGATTTCTAAGGGTCGCCTAGTGTACACCCCCTAAATGACGCATGTTGGTGCAGCGCCGCATCCTCCGCATCGGTGCGAGCGATCCGGCCCCGCTTGTTTCGCCGGTGGTGAGCCGCGCGGCGAACCCGCGCGAATTCCGCCGAAAACCGGCCTGAATCGGGTAAAATAGCGGGCTACGCGCGCAGCGATGCGATTGGCCCTCCGATCGCGCCCCGGCCCCCTGGGCAGGTTCCCCTTGCTGCGCCACCGGGCCCGCGCCCGCTCTTCGCTCATCACCCAAGGAATGCCCATGACAGGCTACGATCGTCAGTCGATCTCGGATACGACCGCCAAAATCCTGCTCGAAGTACAGGCAGTGCACTTCAACGCAGAAAAACCGTTCATCTTCACGTCCGGCTGGGCAAGCCCCGTCTACATCGACTGCCGCAAGCTGATTTCGTATCCGCGCGTGCGCCGCGCGCTGATGGAAATGGCTGAAACGACGATCACGCGCGACATCGGCTTCGAGCAGATCGACGCGGTGGCGGGCGGCGAAACGGCCGGCATCCCGTTCGCGGCCTGGATCGCGGACCGCATGATGGTGCCGATGCAGTACGTGCGCAAAAAGCCGAAGGGTTTCGGCCGCAACGCGCAGATCGAAGGCCATCTGGAAGAAGGCTCGCGCGTGCTGCTGGTGGAAGACCTGACGACCGACAGCCGCAGCAAGATCAACTTCGTCAACGCGCTGCGCACCGCGGGCGCGACGGTGAACCACTGCTTCGTGCTGTTCCACTACAACATCTTCAAGGAAAGCGTGTCGGTCCTGAAGGACATCGACGTCGACCTGCACGCGCTCGCCACGTGGTGGGATGTGCTGCGCGTCGCGAAGGCGTCGGGCTACTTCGAGACGAAGACGCTCGACGAAGTCGAGAAATTCCTGCACGCACCGGCCGAGTGGTCGGCTGCGCACGGCGGCGCGACGTCCCCGAAGGACTGACGCCGCGCCGGCCCGCTGGCCGGCGTCGTGGCCGAACGAGCCGCCCGCTTCATCGCGGGCGGCTTTTTTTCGTCCGTCGATTTTTCGTCCGCCGATTCGCGCGGGAAACGATCGCGACCACGCGTCGCGGCGTGCGTCGCTCATCGAACCCTAATGCTAGACTTGATCCATCGCTGCCATCAGCTGCGCAGGCAACGCACTACGCCAACAACGCCGGACGCATCGGTCCGGCCCACGTGACGGGAGAAGCGCCATATGCGTGTGGATCGCCGGATCACTCCGCCTGCGCCATCGGGTCGCCCGCCGCCGTTTCTCGCCGCCCTCCTCTACGCCGCCGTCCTCTCTGCCCTGCCCGCGCATGCGGAAGGCCCGTTCACCGTGACGAGCGACGACCTGACGCCGGGCGGGCGCGTCCGCGCCGCGAACGTGTTCGACCGCGGCGACTGCAAGGGCGGCAACCACTCGCCGCAGCTCACCTGGCACAACCCGCCGCCCGGCACGCGCGGCTATGCGGTCACGGTCTTCGATCCCGATGCGCCGGGGCATGGCTGGTGGCACTGGGCCGTGGCGGGCATTCCGGCGACGGTCACGAGCCTGCCCGCCGACGCGAGCGCGTCCGGGTTCCTGCGGCGCATCGGCGCGAGCGAGGCGCGCAACGACTTCGGGATCGACGGCTACGGCGGCCCGTGCCCGCCGCCGGGCAAGCCGCACCGCTACGTGATCACCGTCTATGCGCTCAAGGGCGACGACCTGCGCGTCGCGCAGGGCCGCCCCGCGCCGATGTTCGAGCACGAGATCGGCACGCTGGCGATCGGTACCGCGCAACTCACGGTCAACTACGGGCAGTAACGCGCAGGGGGCGCCGGGCATCGCACGCCATCGCGATTGCCGGCCGCCGCGAAATGGTGTTCTCCGCGCTCACGCGTTTTCCCGTCATTTCGGCTTGCTAGACTCCTCGTCACCGGTCGCGGCGCCCTGCCGCGCATCCGTCGCGCCGCCCACCGGCGACGCGTGACGCGGCGAGCCTGCGGTCCGCCGTTCCCGTTCCTTTCCGGAGAACGCTTCATGTCGAACATCGTCATCGTCTATCACAGCGGCTACGGTCACACGCAGAAACTGGCCGAGGCCGTACACGCGGGCGCGCAGGATGCCGGCGCGACCGTGCGCCTGCTCGCCGTCGGCGACGTCGACGACGCGGGCTGGGCCGCGCTCGACGCGGCCGACGCGATCGTCTTCGGCGCGCCGACCTACATGGGCGGCCCGTCGGCGCAGTTCAAGCAGTTTGCCGACGCGACGTCGAAAGCGTGGTTCACGCAGAAATGGAAGGACAAGATCGCCGCGGGCTTCACGAACTCCGCGACGATGAACGGCGACAAGTTCTCGACGATTCAATATTTCGTCACGCTGTCGATGCAGCATGGGATGGTGTGGGTCGGCACGAGCCTGATGCCGGCCAACTCGAAGGCGGCCACGCGCAACGACATCAACTACCTGGGCGGCTCGACGGGCCTGCTCGCGCAGTCGCCGGCCGATTCGACGCCCGACGAAGGCCCGCTGCCGGGCGACCTCGAGACCGGCAAGGCATTCGGCCGGCGGGTTGCCGAAGCGACCGCCCGATGGGTCGCCGGCCGCGGCTGAGCACGCGCTGGCGCCCGCTCCGGCGGGCGATAAAGGGACACAAGACGGCCCGCCGGCCGTCTTTTTTTCGCCCCGCGCGGTGCAGGGCCGCCGGATGACGTCTTAAAATGGCGGATTAAGGGCGCGGGCCCCCGTTTCATTCAGTGAGAGCGAAATGAGCACCAAAGTTTTTGTCGACGGCCAGGAAGGCACGACCGGCCTCAAGATCTTCGAATACCTGTCGGCACGCAGCGACATCGAGATCCTGCGCATCGATGAAGCGAAGCGCAAGGACGTCGAAGAGCGCCGCCGCCTGATCAACGCGTCGGACGTCACGTTCCTGTGCCTGCCGGACGTTGCATCGCGCGAATCGGCGTCGCTCGTCGAGAACCCGAACACGACGCTGATCGACGCGAGCACCGCGTTCCGCACCAGCGCCGACTGGGCGTACGGCCTGCCGGAACTGACCCGCGCGCAGCGCGAGAAGATTCGCACGTCGAAGCGCATCGCCGTGCCGGGCTGCCACGCGTCGGCCTTCGTGCTCGCGATGCGTCCGCTCGTCGATGCAGGCATCGTCGCACCGACGTTCGCCGCGCACAGCTACTCGATCACCGGCTACAGCGGCGGCGGCAAGTCGATGATCGCCGACTACGAAAACGCCACGCCGGGCGGCAAGCTCGCGAGCCCGCGCCCGTATGCGCTCGGCCTCACGCACAAGCACCTGCCGGAAATGGCCGCGCACACGGGCCTCGCGAACCCGCCGATCTTCACGCCGATCGTCGGGCCGTTCCTGAAGGGTCTCGCGGTGACGACCTACTTCACGCCCGAGCAGCTCGCGAAACGCGCGACGCCGCAGGACGTGCAGCGCGTGTTCGCCGAGTACTACGCGGACGAGGCATTCGTGCGCGTCGCACCGTTCGATGCGGACGCGAACCTCGACGGCGGCTTCTTCGACGTGCAGGCGAACAACGACACGAACCGGGTCGACCTGTTCGTGTTCGGCAACGCGGAGCGCTTCGTCACGGTCGCGCGCCTCGACAACCTCGGCAAGGGCGCATCGGGCGCCGCGATCCAGTGCATGAACCTGAGCATCGGCGCGGCCGAGGACGCAGGCCTCAAACGCTGATTCAGCATCGCATGCAATGCAAAGCCGGCCACTGGCCGGCTTTTTATTTACCCGTATCAGGCAATATATAAAAAATTCCGGATCGCGCATTTACAAATATTTACAAGCTTTCCATTGCGCGATTACCGGTGAATTAATCCCGTCCCTTCTTTATCCAGTCAATCCCGAATAGGGATAAACCGGATACCGCCGCTTTGAACGCTGCCGTTATACGCAGGAAGGCTCCGCGCCGGCCTGCCCGGCGTCGCACATCCCCCACTCCGGCCGCTTTCGGCAGGCCGTTTCACGTTTTAATTCTTACCGAATGCCGTGTCGGACAAGGATTCAATACACGATGCCCGTTTCAATCGCCTTTTTTAGACGGGTTCATCAATTGACAGCAAAAATCAAGGCGGCGACATTAGCTCGCACAATTAAACGATTGGAGACAGCGGCATGTCGCACACCTTATCGAAGGGGGTGGCAACGGCCTTTGCCATTGCCCCTTTCCTGGTTGCATGTGGTGGGGGGGACGGCGGCGCACCCGCGCCGATCAATGCGCCCCAATGTTCCGGATCGAGCTGCGGCACGCAAGGGCCGCCGCCGTCGCAGCCCATCAACGGTGCGCTGTGCCCGGCCAACGCCGACATCGTGAAGAGCACGTACCTCGGCGGCGCCGGTAGCGGCGAGATCGTCAGCGTCAACATCGACGCGGTGGCGATGACCTACACGCTCAAGTGGCTCGAATCGCCGATTCCGCTCGCGACCGGCACGGTCACGCCGAGCCGTGCCGGCACGACGATCACCGGCGCAGTCATGCACCCGCCGACCGGCGTGCTGCCGACCGCGGAGCAGACGCGCTGCGCGTTCATCCTGACACCCGGCACGGGCAAGGCGCCGAGCGGCGCCACGTACTCGACGGCCGCCGACTTCAACCAGGCGAACCCGCCGATGCTGCTGGTCGGCATGGGCGTCGCGGGCGGCGGCATTCCGGGGGCCACGGTCCAGTACGACGGGCTGACGATCATCCCGGGCGTGCTGCAAAACGTCGGCCAGGTGCCGAACCGTCACTTCGACTTCTACCCGTTCCTCGGCTTCGCGAGCACGACAACGGATATCTCGAAGCTGCCGGGCACGTACAACGCGCTGATCTATCACCTCGTGCCGTCGGGCAACTATGCGACGAAGGGCACGAACTCGAGCGAGACGTTCGACGCGAACGGCGCGTGTACGTCGACGAGCACGGGCGGCTGCCAGACGACCGGCAACCCGTGGACCGTGAACACCGCGAACGGCGGCTACTTCGACAGCGCGAAAGCGCCGCAGACGCTGCCGCAAACGCAGCTGCCGCTCGTCGGCGCGACCGGCAAGTCGGCGACCGCGCACATGGTGATCGGCCAGCTCAACGGCGCGACGGTGCCGGTGATCGTGCGAACGGGCAACGTGAATCTCGGCACGCCGCCGCTGCACAGCGACGCGCAGGTCGACGACGAATCGGGCATCGCGGTGCTCGGCGCGGCGACGGCGATCACGTCGGGCGCGATCGACGGCGGCTACGCGGGCGCGGATTCGAACTTCAAGTACACGGCCGCGCTGATCCGCGGCAGCAACGCGTCGTTCATCAACCCATCCACGCAGGTCGAGGAAGACGGCTTCACGCTCGACTACGGCCAGGCGACGCCGGGCCTGCTGAACGCGACGACGATTCCGAAGAGCGGCACGGCCGCTTCGGGCGTGGTGATCGCGACGGGCGGCCTGTATGCGGCGCTGATCCAGGGCACGGTGAACGGCGGCGTCACGCCGACGTCGGCGAATTCGACGACGTCATCGACCCCGTACTTCGGCGTGGGCGCGCAGATCAGCAAGTAGCGACGAGGGCGCGACGGCGGGCTGACCGCCGTCGCGTGACGCAGGGAAGGCACGAAGGCGCTCGGCACGGCGCAAGCAGGACGAGCACGACCAACAGAAGCGGCCGACAGGGAGCTGGCCGCCGCACAAGACAAATCTGGAGGAGCAACATGAAGCGCAACCTCATTCTGGCGGCGGCCTTTGCCGCCCCCCTTCTTTCCGCTTGCGGCGGCGGCAGCGACAATCCGCCGCCGCTCGTCGAAGACCGGCTTTGCCCCGCCACGCTCGACTACAACACCGTGTTCACGGGCGGCGCGGGCAGCGGCGAGCTCGCGAAAGTCCAGCTCGACACGACCAAGATGACCTGGCAGGTCACCTACGTCGAATCGGCCGTCCCGCAAAAGACCGGCACCGTCGTACCGACCCGCGCGGGCACCGTCGACAGCGGCACGCTCACGCAGGAAACGCTGCTGCCGACCAACAAGCTGAACCAGTGCGCGTTCCGGCTGAACGGCGCGAGCCTCGATGCGTCGCGTCCGGCACGCATCTTCGTCGGCTTCGGCGTCGCGGGCGGCACGATCCCCGGCAAGGAAATCCAGTTCGACGGCGTGCTCGGCCAGGCCGCGGTGCCCGATACGAAGTTCCCGTACTACCCGTTCATCGGCTTCTCGTCGATCGAAACCGACATCACGAAGGTCGCGGGCACGTACAGCCACGTCGGCTTCGGCGAAGTGCCGTCGCAGAAGTTCGCGCCTGCGTCGATCGACGCGAAGGTGACGATCAACGCGGACGGCACGTGGACCAAGTGCGACACGACCGGCCAGTTCGCCGGCGGCGCGTGCACGCAGCAAGGCACGAACTTCGTGCAGTCGGCCGACGGCAGCGGCGCATTCCAGTCGAACAACTACGCGAGCCAGCTGAAGCCGACGCTGTCGGCGACGCCGCAGGGCAAGGGCTTCATGATCGTCGGCAAGCTGCGCAACCAGCTCGTGCCGATCCTCGTGCGCACGGGCGTCGCGAACCCGAACCCGACGCCCGACAGCAACGGCGTGCCGGGCCTCACGGCCGACGACGAATCGAGCATCTCGATCCTCGCGCCGCAGACGGCGATCGCGCTCGGCTCGCAGAACGGCGAGTACATCGGCGTCGACAGCCAGTTCGACTACCGGACCACCGCGCTGATCGACAAGCAGGCCACGCTGCTCGATCCGTTCAACGCGTCGCAGGCCTCGCTCGCGACCGCGCTCGATCTCGACTACACGCAGAAGGTGCCGGGCACGGTCACGACGATTCACACGGGCTCGGGCAGCACGTCGCCGACCGGCAAGTTCATCTTCACGGGTGGCGTGTTCGGTTTCCTCGACAACGCGGGATCGACGCCGTATTTCACGATCGGCGCATTCGTCCAGTAAGCGGAGGGAACAGCCGTGATGAAGAAGACCCTTCTCTGCGCGGCGGCCGGTGCCGCCGCCGTGGCGCCGTTCGCGGCACACGCGCAGAGCGCCGGCAGCAACGTCGTGACGCTGGGCTGGTTCCACATCATGCCGCAGCAGAGCAGCACGCCGATGACGACCAACGTCGCGCCGACGCCGATCAACACGCCGCTGCGGCTGCCGCCGTCGTTCACGTCGCCGGGCACCGGGCTGCACACGAGCGGCGCGGACACCGTCGGCCTGACGGTCAGCCACTTCCTGACCGACCATATCGCGGTGACATCGGTGGCCGGCGTGCCGCCGGTGTTCAAGGTGTCGGGCCAGGGCACGATCAAGCCGCCGGGCCCGGCCGGCGCGCTCGGCACGCAGAACATCGGGCTGGGCTCGGTCAACCCGATCGTGAAGAGCGTGCGGCAGTGGAGCCCGGCGGCGATCCTGCAGTACTACTTCGGGGCGGCGAATGCGAAGTTCCGGCCGTTCCTCGGCCTCGGCGTGTCGTACAACTGGTTCAGCGACCTGCAGCTCAACACGAACTTCATCAAGCAGACGCAGGACAACCTCGGCGCGGTTCTCGCGGCGGGCGCGGGCAAGCCGGGTACGACATCGGTGGAGGCGAAGGCGTCGTCGTCATGGCAGCCGGTGTTCAACGCGGGCCTGCAGTACAACATGACGGAGCATTTCGGGCTGATCGCGTCGGTCACGTACATCCCGCTGAAGACGACGTCGACGGTGACGATCAAGGCGGCCGACGGCACGGTGCTCTCGGAGTCGAAATCGGACCTGAAGGCCGACCCGATCATCAGCTACGTCGGGATGACGTACAAGTTCTGAGCGCGGCGACGGACGACGAAGGGAAGGCCGCGACAAAATCGCAGGCAAAAAAAAGCCCGCCTAAGAGGCGGGCTGAATCCATATCAGAGGAGACATGGAGGAGACAGGTGCAACTATAGCGAATCGGTTTCCGCAATGCAACATTTCCGTAGAGAAAATAAGGATTTTCCCTCGAATGCCGCCTCTAGACCGCCTGTACTGCATCTGACCCCACCCTGTTTACCCGGTCGAGCACTTCGCCCAGCGCATCGCGCAGCAGCGCGACGGGCCGCACCAGCCGGCCCGGCAGCGCGCCGTGCACGATCCACACGTTGATCCGCGTCTCCAGCCCCACCGTTTCCACCACCCTCAGCGCATCGCGATGCGCGCTGCGCGCCAGCGCGTTCGGCGCGGCAATGCCGATGCCCGCGCCGCGCGCGACGAGCGACAGCTGCAGCTCCGAGCCGAACGCCTCGACCGCGACGTCGAACGGCAGCCCGGCCGCGCCGAGCATGCGGCTCAGCGCCGAACGCATCCCGCAGCCGTCCTGGCTCAGCACCCACGGAAAACCCGACAGCGTGTCGATCGACAGCGGACCGTCCGGCAGCGGATAGTCGCGCGCGGCAACGAGCACCGTCGGCTGCGTGCCGATCAGCGTCGACGTGAACGTGTCGGGGAGTGCCGAACTGGCCGGCACCATCACGGCCGCGACGTCGAGCGTGCCCCGCTCGACGCCTTGCATCAGCGCCGGCGACCAGCCGGCCGTCACCCGCAGCGTGAGGCGCGGAAACGCGTCACGCAACCGGTCGATCGGCTGCTCGAGCGCCAGCTCGGACAGGAACGGCGGCACGCCGATGCGCAGCTCGCCCGACGGCTCGCTGTCCGGCGCGCCCGCCGCCATCAGCTCGTCGACCGCGCCCAGCACGTTGCGCGCGAGCGCATAGACTTCGCGCCCGGCGGCGGTCGGCTTCAGCGGCTTGCTTTGCCGTTCGAGCAGCGGCATGCCGAGCAGCGTTTCGAGGTTCTGCACGCGCCGTGTCAGGCCCGGCTGCGTCAGGTGGAGCTTCGCGGCCGCGGCGACCATCGACCCGCTGTCGACCACCGCGACGAATGCCTGGAGATCACGCGTATTCAAAACAAACTCGCATAATCATGTTAGAGATATTTCAATTGTCGCATAAACATCCGGCACCTACGATGGGGACTCCTTCGACCCATTTGCCAAGCTTCCGATGAACTGCCCTGCCAATCCTTGCCCTGCCGCCGCGCGCCCGCCCGTCAGCGCGCCGGCCGGCACGCCGCCCGCGCTGAGCGCCGGCATGACGCTGTTCTTCGCCGCGACGGTCGGCGTGATCGTGATGGACCTGTTCGCCGCACAGCCGCTGACGGGCCCGATCAGCGCCGACCTGCACCTGCCGCCCGGCCTGGCCGGCCTCGTCGCGATGCTGCCGCAGCTCGGCTACGCGGCCGGGCTCGTGCTGCTCGTCCCGCTCGTCGACCTGCTCGAGAACCGCCGCCTGATCGTCACGACGCTGGCCGCGTGCGCGGCTGCGCTCGCGCTGCCGGCGTTCACGCGGTCGGGCACCGTCTTCCTGCTGGCGACGCTCGTGGCCGGCGCCGCGTCGAGCGTGATCCAGATGCTCGTGCCGATGGCCGCTTCGATGGCGCCCGAGGCGCAGCGCGGCCGCGCGGTCGGCAACGTGATGAGCGGGCTGATGCTCGGCATCCTGCTGTCCCGGCCGCTCGCGAGCCTGATCGCGGGCTCGGCCGGCTGGCGCGGGTTCTACGTGCTGGCCGCGCTCGCGAATGCCGCGATCGCCGTGGTGCTCGCGTTGCGCCTGCCGTCGCGCACACCGTCGATCTCGGCCGGCTATCGCACGCTGCTCGCGTCGATGGGGCGCCTGCTGGCCGACGAGCCGGTGCTGCGCCGGCATGCGCTGTCGGCCGCGCTCGCGATGGCCGCGTTCAGCGCTTTCTGGACGGCGGTCGGGCTGCGGCTCGCACAACCGCCGTTCGGCCTCGACCTGCACGGCATTGCGCTGTTCGCGTTCGCCGGCGCGAGCGGCGCGATCGTCGCGGCGTCCATGTCGGTTTGACTGCCGGTGTCGACGTGACTGACGAGCCCCGGCTTAGGATAGGTCTCGATCTCGAGCACGAGGCTGCGCTCGGCCAGTTCGGCGATGCGCTCGGCCTCGGACGGCGCCGGTATGCGGCAGGCGCCCCATGCGCTCATCGCGCACCTCCGATGAACGCGTCGGCCGGCATCAGTTCGACGGTGATCGCGGTCTTGACCGCGACGTCAGGCTGCCGCGCGTGCAGTTCGCGCCAGTTGACGCCCGCGCCGTCGTCGCGCAGCAATTCGCCGTCGATGCGCATCGGCGCACGCGCGTCGATCGCCGCGAGGCCGTCGAGCAGCGGCGCGAGCGATGCAGGGTCCGGCAGCGGGAACACGACGTCGAGATCGGACGACGCCCCCAGGTAGGGTTCGCCCGTCAGCGCCTGCCATGCAAGGCTGCCGAACACGCGGCCCTGCACGCCGTAACGCGCGCCGAGCGCATCGAGCGCGCGCAACGCCGTGCGCCATGCGTCGGGCGCGGCGGCGAGCACGCCGGACAACGCGGGCAGGGGGCCGGCCGGGCGGAGAGATGGGAAGGGCGGCGGGGAGGGAACAGGGGTTT
>NZ_JAAGPH010000115.1:0-26971 GCF_017104705.1 Burkholderia sp. Se-20373
ACGGCAAGGACGGGCTGTTCCTCGCGCTGCACGAGGATTTCGATCTCGTCGTGCTCGACGTGATGCTGCCGGAAATGGACGGCTTCGAGGTGCTCAAGCGGCTGCGCGCGCAGAAGCAGACGCCCGTCATCATGCTGACCGCGCGCGACCGCGTCGACGACCGCGTGCGCGGGCTGCGCGGCGGCGCCGACGACTACCTGACCAAGCCGTTCTCGTTCCTCGAGCTGATCGAGCGGCTGCGCGCGCTGACGCGCCGCGCACGCGTGCAGGAATCGACGCTGATCTCGATCGGCGACCTGCGCGTCGACCTGATCGGCCGCCGCGCGACCCGCGACGGCGCGCGGCTCGACCTGACCGCGCAGGAATTCCAGCTGCTCGGCGTGCTCGCGCGGCGCAGCGGCGAGGTGCTGTCGAAGACGACCATCGCCGAACTCGTGTGGGACGTGAACTTCGACAGCAACGCGAACGTCGTCGAAACGGCGATCAAGCGCCTGCGCGCGAAACTCGACGGCCCGTTCACGGACAAGCTGCTGCACACGATCCGCGGCATGGGCTACGTGCTCGAGGCGCGCGAGGACGGCGACATCGAGAGGCCCGCATGAAACGCTCGATCGTCCTGCGGCTGTCGGCGATGTTCGGCATCGTGTCGCTGCTCGTGTTCACGCTGGTGGGCTGCGGGCTGTTCGTGATCATGGAGCGCCAGCTGTTCGCCGAGCTGCGCGCGACGCTCGACACGCGCACCAAGGTGGCCGAGATGATCGTGTCGCATGCGACCACGGCCATGCGCGGGCGTCTCATGCAGGAAAAGCTCGCCGACCTCGAACCGCCCGACGGCTCGACGCACTACCAGGTCGACAGCCCGAATCCGGATTTCCGCTTCGGCACGCCCGTCGACGGCGAGCGCGTCGGCGCACCGTTCGGCGCGTTCCAGCGCTATGCGCTGAACCACAGCACCTACGACGTGATGACGAAGACCGTCACGGTGGCCGGCAACGGCGAGCGGCCGCCGCTGAAGCTGATCGTCGCCAGCTCGTGCGAGCGCACGCAGCGGATGCTGCGCCGCTTCGGCTGGACGCTCGCCGGGCTGATCACGATCGCGACGATCATCACGCTGCTGCTGAGCCGCGCGGTGGCCCGCTTCGGGCTCGCGCCGCTCGACAGGCTGTCGCAGGACGCCTCCGCGATCAGCCTCGCGAACCGCCGCCAGCGGCTGCAGACCGACGCGCTGCCGCCCGAGCTGCGCGACCTCGCCACGTCGTTCAACGGTGCGCTCGACCGCATCCAGCAAACCTACGCGCGGCTCGAGGCGTTCAACGCGGACGTCGCGCACGAGCTGCGCACGCCGGTCAGCATCCTGATCGGCCAGACCCAGGTCGCGCTGACCAGCCGCGACCGCACGGTCGAGCGGATGCAGCGGACGCTGCAGTCGAACCTCGAGGAATTCGAGCGGCTGCGCGTGATCATCAACGACATGCTGTTCCTGTCGCGCAGCGACCGCGGCGAACGCGCGACCGACCTGAAGGACGTGTCGCTCGCCGACGAGGTGCGGCGCATGCTCGACTTCCTCGAAATCCCGCTCGACGAGGCGCAGTTGCGTGCCGAGCTGCATGGCGATGCGCGCGCGGCCGTCGATCCGTCGCTGTTCCGCCGCGCGATGACGAACCTGCTGATCAACGCGATCCAGCATTCGGCGCCCGGCGCGACGGTCAGCGTGACGATCGTGCGCCGTGACACGCTCGTCGAAATGTCGGTCACGAACCCCGGCGAGCCGATCGATCCCGCCCGGCGCTCGCACGTGTTCGAGCGTTTCTACCGGCTCGAGGAAGCCCGCGCGAACAGCAAGGAGAATCACGGGCTCGGACTGTCGATCGTCAAGGCCGTCGCCGAGATGCACGGCGGCAGCGTATTCGTCGCGTGTTCGGGCGGCATCAACACGTTCGGCTTCTCGGTATCGACGAAACCCTGCGCCGGCGGCCCGCTGCCCCCGGCCGACCGGCACGAGACCCGGCCGGCGCACGCGCCGAGCGCACTGCACTGACGGCGGCCGCGCCAGTCGACGTCCAGCCGCGCTTCCGACCGGCGCTTGACTGCCGCGAACGCCGCCCGGGACGGGTTACGCGTGCGGTTTGCCGCCCTGCTCGCGCCACGCCCGCGGCGACATCGCAAACCGCTCCCGAAACACGCGACTGAAATGCGACATGTCGTTGAATCCCCAGCGCAACGCGATGTCGGACACGCGCAGCACCGCGCATTGCGGATTCGCAAGATCCTGTGCGCACCGTTCGAGCCGCAGGTTCAACACGTAACGCATCAGCGACGTGTTTTCGGCCTCGAACAGCTTGTTGATGTACCGCGACGACATCCCGATCGACCGCTCGATCATCATCGGGCTCAGCTCCGGATCGTGCAGGTGCTCGACCAGATGCCGTTTGACACGCGTCAGCGTCAACGCCTTCATCCTCGATTGCGCGAGGTCGTTGCGCTGCATGCCCCCGAGCGTCATCGCGATCAGCGAGATCGCGGTATCCGACAACTGCCGCATCTCGTCCTCGGTCACGCTGCGGATCTGCGACGACATCTGCTCGAGAAACGCACGCATGACGCTGCCGACGCCCTCCCCGGTTTGCGTCGGGCAGGCCGTGCGGTGTTCCACCCCGATCACGAGCTGGTTCAGGGTCGCGCGGGGAATGCTGACGACGATCTCGCGCCACGACTGGCCGAACTGCAGGTGGTGAGGTCGGGTCGCATCGTAGATCGCAAAATCCCCGGGGCGCAGCGTGACGATCTTGCCGTCCTGCTCGACCGATTGGCTGCCCTCGAGCATCAATACGCCGAAATACTTGTCCTCATACTCGCTCCGCGCCTGGCGATAGCGCCGAATCACGGCCTGCTCGCTTGCGTAGATTTCCGAGATTCGCATCTTTTCGCATTTGCGCTGCCGCACCTGGCCGAAGAAATCGGCTTTCTGCACGGCCGCGATCTGCACGTCCGCGAACAAACGCAGAATCGTCTCGCGCCAAAACTCGATACGCTGGCTGACCGAGCCGTCGGTCGCCACCTCGATCGCCGAATTCGTCCATTCGTCCGGCGGGCTGCCGGACGCCGGGCCGGGCGCGTCGCCGCTTGCGGCGGGCGGGAAAGGACGCATCGTCATGATCGTGCCCCACATGGGTTTGCCAACACGCAGCCGGTAGCGTGCCCGTTCAAAAGCGCATTGTCCAATCGGCAACCGTGCAAGCCGCGTTGCCGGCGGGACCGACATGCGGCGCGGCGGCGATGCGCTGCCGCGCCGGGCATGTCATGCGAATGTCGTCTGACGCCAGTCGGAAGACTGTTCATACGCATAGGCGCAGCGGTAGATCGTCGCCTCGTCGAAGCGGCGCCCGACCAGTTGCAGCCCGATCGGTAGATCGTCGGCTACCCCACACGGCAGCGACATGGCCGGATGCCCGGACACGTCGAACGGCGCGGTATTCGCGAGCATCTCGAACGCCCGCGTCAGCGATTCGGACATCGCACAGCCGGGCTTCGGCAGTTCCGACGCGCGGATCGGGACGGTCGGCATCAGCAATACGTCATGCGACTGCAGCGCCGCGTCGTAAGCCGATCGCAAGCGTCGCGCGAGGTTCTGGCACTTCGCGTAGTAGCGCCCGCGATACCGGCTCGTGAAATATTCGCCGAGCAGCATCGTCACCTTCACGGTATCCGGCAGTTCGTCGGCGCGCTCGCGCCAGCCCGCGTGATGATCGATCATGCCGGTCACGTACAGGCCGCCCCAGTTGAAACCGTGGCTGTTGCCCTTCATCATCTGCTGCGTCGCACCCTCGGCCGCAATCGGCAGCCAGATAGCGGTGCCGGCCGCATGCAGCGGCACGGACACGTCGTCGACGCTCGCGCCCAGCTTGCGCAACTGGCGCGCGGCGACCCGCACGGCCTCGTCGACCGCTTTCTCCGAATTCGCGAGCCCGAACGCCTCGCGCAGCATACCGATCCGCAGGCCCGAGATGCCGTCGCGGATCGCACCGAGATAATCGGCGCGCGGCGGCAACATCCGTTGGCGCGGATCGAGCCCGTCGTCGCCCGCGATGACGTCTAGCAGCAGCGCGTTGTCGAGCACTGTGCTCGTCATCGGCCCGAGATGATCGACGGTCGCCTCGATCGGCATCGCGCCGGTGTATGGCACGAGCCCGTGCGTCGGCTTCATCCCGTAGATGCCGCAATAGGCGGACGGGATTCTCACCGAGCCGCCCTGGTCGCTGCCGAGCGCCATGTCGACCTCGCCGCTCGCGACCAGCGCGCCACAGCCGGACGACGAGCCGCCGGCCGAGTGTCCTGCCTTGCGCGGGTTGTGCACCGGCCCCGACGCGCTCGTGTGCGAGCCGCCGGAAAAGCAGTAGTACTCGCAGGTCGCCTTGCCGGCGATCGTCGCGCCGGCGTCGAGCACCCGCGTGACGACGGTCGCATCGATATCGGGCACGTAGCCCTCGAACGTGCTCGCGCCGTTGCGCATCGGCACACCGGCGACGCAGATGTTGTCTTTGACGGCCACCGTCCTGCTGCGCAGCTTCCCGTCGGCGGCGCCGTGGATCGTGCTCTTGCGCGCCCATGCGCCGTAACGGTTCTCGTCGCCTTCCGGGCGGAAGCCGGGCGTGCGCGGATACGAGACGGCGGGCAGATGGTCGGGCAGCGCGTCGATCACGTCGTACGCGTCGAAGTTCGCCTGCAGCGCATCGTCGTATTCGGCGAGTTGGCGGGAATCGACATGAAAGCCGAAGCCGGCTGCGATGTCGGACAGTTGTTCGCGGGTCGGGCGTTTGATGGCCATCGACATTCTCCAGTTTGGTAAGCCGCACCGCCAGCGTTGGCTGGCGCCGGCGGGGTTCAGCGGGCGATGGCGACGGCGTCGCGCATCAGGCCGGTGCGCGGATGGCAGTTCACGTATTCGTAGACCTGATGTTTTGCGTCGAAGACGGAAACCTCGTGATACAGCCGCAGTTTCGACAACCCGGCGACGACGCGGAAGAACGTGACGAAGATCCGCAGGTGCGTCGGATGGGATTCGGCCCAGCGCTCGAGGCGGTCGAGCGAGCGCCAGTGGCCGATGTTGTAACTCTCGTCGAGCATGTTGCCGTCGAGATCGATCGAGCGCACGTAGCGATTGCTGTAGCAGCCGACGTCCTTGCCGTTGTCGCGCAGGAACTCCATTCCGCTGCGCAGCGTCGGCTCGATCTCCTCGAGATACAGTCGGCGCTCGTCGTTCTCCGCCGCGCGCCAGTCCTGACCGGACCGAATCAACGCGATGTTGTCGTGTGCAAGTACGACCACGCGGCCGCCGCGCGCCGGATCGCCCTCGACGATGCGCAACTCGCCGTTCGCGTTCATCCAGTCCGTCTGCGAGATCGGGAAGCGGTCACGCATCGATCCCCAGTAGCCGTGCTCCTCGATCTCGCCGCTGACGTCGTCCATGATCGCGCCGACGCCGGGGAAATCGCTCGTAAATGCGTAAAGCGTCTCGAACTGCTCGGCGCGCGGCGCGACGATTTCCCGGAAGTAGCCGATCCCGTCCGCGAGGCGTGCGTCGGAAGCCCACCATTCGACGATGGCCGGCGACGCAATCCAGCGCGCATACGCGGCCGGATCGCGCCAGTAGCCGACGGCAATCAGGTTCTCGTAGCCCTGGTCGTCGGTGTGTTGTGTCAGGTCGAAGTTGTTCGGGCCGTCCTGCGCACCGAAATCGGCGACGATCCGGCGCAATGCGGCCAGCGCCGCTGCGCGCTTGCCGGCGCCGCTGTATTGCACGCCGAAATAGCCCATCACGACCTGGCTCAGGTCTTCGGCGGCCCGGGCGACGTACATCGGGAACGGCGGCTGGTAATCATCGGCGACGCGGCGTGACAACGTCCGCGGGCAGATCAGGTGTTTGTCGATGGCGGATTCCATGCGTGACCTCTCTGGAAAGGGAATCGGGTGTCGAGGTATCGACGTGGGGAGACACGTAGCGACTTGCACCGGGCATATCCCGGCGCATGCGGGTTGTCAGAAGATGTGCGCGTAACGCAGGCCGGCGAGCAGGCTGTTCTTCGGGCCGTTGCGCACGCTCAGGTCGGTGCCGAGCTGGATTTGCACCTGGTCGGCCTTCGTCACGAACTTCGCCGCGGTGATCCGCAGACGCGTCGTGCGCAGCGCGTCGTTGTTGTCCGCGCCGTCGACGCTCGTTTCACCGCCCCAGAGCTGGGTGATGCCGATCCCGAGCGACGTGCCCGGATCAGGCATGTAACGCACCATCGCCTGCGCGCTGTAGCTCATCCGCTGATGCAGCGTCGCACCGTTCGCGCCGTACGACGTGTTGTTGCCGTACCAGATCGCGTCGCCGACGAGATCGAGCGCCCACTGCGGCGAAAAGTGCTTGACGTAGGCCGCCTGGAAATCCAGCGACCAGCGATTGGCGCCGAGATTGAGACCACGGTTCTGGTCGTAACTCCCGGTCGGCGCGTAAACGTAGACCGTCGCGGCGACGACGTCCTTCGCTTCGTTCAGGCGGAACTTCAACGGCGCGGTCAGGATCACGTCGCCGATACCGTTCGTACTGCCAAGCGCGCCGGCGTTGCCGAAGCTGCTGATGTGGCCGAACGGCAGCAACACCTGCGGATCGATCGTGAGCCTGTCGGTGAGTTGGAACACATGCAGCAGACGGGCGATGCCGACATTGGACTGCAGATCGAAATCCGACGTCCGGTGGCCATTTGCGTAGTACGCATTCGTCGCCGAATAGTTGTAGTACAGCACGCCGATCGTCGCGCCGGTCGGATACTGCTCGTAGTCGCCCGGATCGACCTCGACCGCGCCTGCGTAATGCGATGCGACGACCATCAGCGACAAGCCGATCCTTCGCGCGATTCGCTTCAGTTTCATTCTGTTGACGCTGTCCATCATGCTCCTCACCTGGATGCGCAGACACCGCCACGTTCGACGTACGACCAACGGGAACGGTGGCCGGACGGTGGCATCGCGGGGTGCTGGCTGACTGTTATTCCGCCGGTCCTCGGGAGAGTGCCGACGATTCGCGACACCGGACGGCCATCGCTTGAGGGTGAGAATAGAAAGGCAAAATCCGCATTTCTGTTTTCCGACGGAACAAGAAATAGGCTGTGGCGGACCTCCGTAGCCGGTGCCATACGGTGGTCGTCAAACGCGCGCCGGCTGCCGCCTCTGCGTGCCGGACGCCCGGTCGATGCCGTGAATCGCCGCGCATCCGGTGCGCGTCGGCGCCTGCCGCCCACGGGGGCCGTCTCGGCACAGTTTCCGATCCGTGCCGGCAAAGAACCGCGCTTTTTCTCTTCTTACCCTGCTCGTCGAGCGTGACCGACATGGCGCGCCCCCACCCCGCCACGGCAGTCGCAACGCCGTGGCGGCGGTCGCCCCGAACCACGACAAGGAGCCCCACGATGAACACGATTCCTTCCGAGGAAACACCCTCGACGCCCGGCGAACGCGCATGGGCGCTGTTTCGCGTGATGAAAGAGAAGAACCTGATTCCCGACGGCTATATCGAAAATCTGACCGAGCTGATGTCCACGACCTGGGATCCGGCCAACGGCGCGCGCATCGTCGCGCGCGCGTGGGTCGACCCGGCGTTTCGCGAACTGCTGCTGACGGACGGCACGGCCGCATGCGCGCAGTTCGGCTACACCGGCCCGCAGGGCGAATACATCGTCGCGCTCGAAGACACGCCGACGCTGAAGAACGTGATCGTCTGCAGCCTGTGCTCATGCACGAACTGGCCGGTACTCGGGCTGCCGCCCGAGTGGTACAAGGGCTTCGAATATCGTGCACGGCTCGTCCGCGAAGGGCGCACGGTACTGCGGGAGCTCGGCACCGAGCTGCCCGACGACGTCGTCGTGAAGGTCTGGGACACGACCGCCGAAAGCCGCTATCTCGTGCTGCCCGTGCGGCCGGCCGGCAGCGAGCACATGACCGAGGAACAACTGCGCACGCTCGTCACCAAGGACGTGCTGATCGGCGTTGCGCTGCCGCGCGCGCACTGACTCGCCCCCCGTTTCGCTCTCGACCTTCATCTCGGAGATCACATATGGACGGCTTTCACGACCTCGGCGGATTCCAGGGTTTCGGCCCGGTGCCGCATACGATCAACAGTCTCGGCTACAAACCGGTCTTCAAGGAAGACTGGGAGCATCTCGCGTACAGCCTGATGTTCGTCGGCGTGGACCGACTGAAAAAATTCAGCGTCGACGAGGTACGTCACGCAGTCGAACGCATCGACGTGCGCCAGCACGTCGGCACGCGCTACTATGAGCGCTACGTCATCGCGACCGCAACATTGCTCGTCGAAACCGGCGTGCTCGCGCAGGATGAACTCGACCGCGCGCTCGGTTCGCATTTCCGGCTCGCGAACCCGCCGCGATCCGCCGGCCGCGCGGCCCCATCCGAGTCGACGCGGTTCGAGGTCGGCGATCGCGTCGTCGTTCGCGACGAATACGTCAGCGGACACATCCGCGCGCCGGGCTACGTTCGCGGCAAGGCAGGCGTCGTGTTGCACCGGACGACCGAATCGTGGCCATTCCCGGATGCGATCGGCCACGGCGACACCGGCGCCGCGCATCAGCCGACCTATCACGTCGAGTTCCGCGTGAAGGATCTGTGGGGCGACGCCGCCGACGACGGCTATGTCGTGGTCGACCTGTTCGAAGGCTACCTGGATCGCGCGTCCGGGCAGAGCACATGACGACGCCGGCAAATCGACGCGTGCCTGCGGCCCCGGCGCCGAGGATTCCGGTCACCGTGCTGTCCGGCTTCCTCGGCGCCGGAAAAACGACGGTGCTGAACCACATCCTGCGCAACCGCGCCGGCCTGAAGGTCGCCGTGATCGTCAACGACATGAGCGAAGTGAACGTCGACGCCGACGACGTGCGGCGCAATGTCGAGTTGCATCGAGGCGAGGACGAACTGGTCGAAATGACCAACGGTTGCATCTGCTGCACGCTGCGCGCCGATCTGCTCGAGCAGATCAGCACGCTTGCGCGGCAGCGTCGCTTCGATTATCTGCTGATCGAGTCGACGGGTATCTCGGAGCCGATGCCGGTCGCGGAGACGTTCGCGTTTCTCGACCGGGACGGTTTCAGCCTCAGCGAGCTCGCGCGGCTGGACACGCTCGTCACGGTGGTCAACGGCGAGACGTTCGAGGACATGATCGCTTCGGCCGAACCGGTCGCGCGCGACGCCCCGCTCGCGAACGGCGGCGATGCCGATCCACCGCGCAAGCTGTCGGATCTGCTGATCGAACAAGTCGAATATGCGAACGTGATCCTCGTGAGCCGACTCGACCGGATCGGCCACGCGGGTTTCGAGCGGCTGCGCGCCATTCTGGCGTCGCTGAATCCATCGGCGCGCATCCTGCCGATGCAGCACGGCAAAGTCGATCCGTCGGACGTCCTGGATACGCGGCGCTTCGATCTACCGGCGCTCGTCGAATCGCCGGGATGGATGCAACGCATGCAGGCCGACGAACGCCCGTCGGAATCGGATGCGTACGGGGTCGTGTCGTGGGTCTATCGCGAACGTGCGCCGTTTCATCCGGCGCGCCTGCTCGCGTGGCTGAATCGCCCCTGGACCAACGGCCGACTGCTTCGCTGCAAGGGATATGTCTGGGCTGCGCACCGATATGCGGAAACCGCCATGCTCGTGCAGGCCGGCGACGCGTTCCAGTGGGGTTACGTTGGCCGATGGTGGCGGTTTACCCCACCGTCGGACTGGCCACACGACGACTATCGTCGCGACGGCGTGCTGAAGAAATGGGAGGAACCGGCTGGCGATTGCCGGCAGGAAATCGTGTTCATCGGGCAGTCGATCGATTACGTCCAGTTGCGTCGCGAACTTGATGCGTGTCTGCTGACGGTCGCGGAAATCGCCTCAGGCCCGGCGTCTTGGCGCCAGTTTCCGGAAGCTGACAGGTTCGACACGCTCGCGACTCCCGCCCATCCGTGAAGGGGGATTCGACGGCGTCGGTTGCAACGCCTGCATCCGACGACTTTCGGTCGGCCAGTGGGCGTTGCGCCCGGTTCAGCGTGACGTGAATCCCGATAGCGCCGCCAAGGGCAGTTTTCTTCAATACGGGCCCGTGCGGCGCCCGTAGTCTCGATGCGACTTTCGACCTTTCGCATGGAGACACCCAATGAGCATGCTGGTTTCGATGGCCGCGTTCGCGCTCGCCTCGTCGATCACCCCCGGCCCCGTCAACATCGTCGCGCTCAGTGCCGGCGCACGTCACGGCCTCGGCGCGAGCCTGCGCTATGCGGCCGGCGCGACGCTCGGCTTCGTCGCGCTGTTCCTGCTGATCGGCCTCGGGCTGCACGCGGCGCTCGCGCGCTGGCCGGTGCTGACGACCGCCACGCAGTGGTCGGGGATCGCGTTCCTGCTGTATTTGGCGCTGCGGCTCGCGCTCGATGACGGCCGGCTGTCGGCCGACCCGGACGTGGCCGGCCCGTCGGCGGCGGCCGGCGCGGCGATGCAGTGGCTGAATCCGAAGGCGTGGCTCGCGTGCGTGGCCGCGATGGGCGCGTATGCGGCCGATGGCGACCGGACGCAGGTCTGGCAGTTCGCCGCGCTGTATCTGGTGATCTGTTTCGCGTCGATCGCGTGCTGGTCGTATGCGGGTGCGTCGCTGCGGCACCGGCTGGCGAACGCGCGGCACATGCGCGTGTTCAACCGGCTGATGGCGCTGCTGCTCGCGGGCAGCGCCCTCTTCCTGCTCGACGTGTAGCGCGTGCCGTTCAGCTCGTCGCGCTGCGGTACTGGCCGGGCGTCGCGGCCGCGATCCGCCGGAACGCGCGCTGGAAATGCGCCTGGTCGGCGAAGCCCGCGTCCAGCGCGACGTCGGCGATCGGCCGGCCGCGGCGCAGCTCCGTGCGGCCGTACTGCACGCGGCGATCGATCAGGAAAGCATGCGGCGTCATCCCGTAGCGGGCGTTGAACGCGCGGATCAGGTATGACGGCGACAGATCGGCCGCCGCGCAGATCGCATCGAGCGTGACGCCCTCGCGGCAATGCGCGGCGATGTAGTCGGCCGCGCGCGCGAGCCGGGCGTTGTCGTCCCCGGCGCGCGGGCCGGGCAGTTCGCGATCGAGCGCGCCGTGCAGCGCCGTGAAGAACTCGACCGCCGCGCTCTCCTTGCCGAGCGGATCGATGCCGGGCGCGACGAGCGTGCGGTAGAAGCCGCCAAATTGCGCGAACAGATCCTGGCGCTCCGTCAACTTCGGCGAAAAGCCGTGAAAATCGCTGTTCGGATCGCGGCCCAGCGAATGCTGAAGCCGCGCGAGCCACGGCACGTCGACATAGACCATCCGGTACGCCCATGCGTCGGGGCCATACGGATTGCACGCATGCACCTGTTCCGGATCGATGATCACGAGTACGCCGCGCCCGACGTGCGCGTTCGTCGCGCCGTTCACGTAGGTGCTCGTGCCGCCGACGATCGCGCCCACCGAAAACGTGTCGTGCGTGTGCTTCGCGTAGCAGATCGCGCGGCCGTCGTCGACGGTGCGCGCCTCGATGAACGGCAGCGCGGCATCCCGCCAGAACGGTGACGGGACGACGGATCGGTTGGCGGTACGGCTCACGCGGCGGGCTCCCGGTTCGGACGGCGAACGCTCACCGTACAAGACTGTGCGGCGCCGCGCAACCGGATCGGCGGATCGCGGCTTCCATACCGGATCGCGTCGTTTCGCCTAAGCTTTGAATTTCGTCCGCCGCGGCACCCGCAGCGATTCCGTTCATTCCTCTCCCGTCACGCACATGCATATCGATCTGAAAGGCAAGACCGCGGTCGTCACCGCCTCCACCGCCGGCATCGGGCTCGCGATCGCCGAAGGGCTCGCGCGCGCCGGCGCACGCGTCGTCGTCAACGGCCGCAGCGATGCGTCGGTGCAGTCAGCGCTCGCGCACCTGCGCGCCGCCGTCCCCGATGCGGACCTCGACGGCGTCGCGGCCGACCTGTCCGATGCCGCCGGCGTTGCGCGCGTCACGCAGCACACGCCGGCGGCCGACATCCTCGTCAACAATGCAGGGATCTACGGCCTGAAGGCGTTCTTCGACATCGACGACGCCGAATGGGAACATTACTTCCAGATGAACGTGATGTCCGGCGTGCGCCTCGCGCGGCATTACCTGAAGGGGATGATCGAACGCAATGCCGGGCGCATCGTGTTCATTTCGTCGGAATCCGGCCTGAACATCCCGGTCGACATGATTCACTACGGTTTCACGAAAACCGCGCAGCTGTCGATCGCCCGCGGCCTCGCGAAGCTCGCGGCCGGCACGAACGTGACGGTCAACTCGGTGCTGCCGGGGCCGACGATGTCGGACGGCGTGCGGGCGCTGCTGAAGGAAACGGCCGACGAAACCGGCCGCAGCGTCGAAGACGTGGCCGTGGATTTCGTGCGCAGCCAGCGCTCGAGCTCGATCATCCAGCGGCCGGCGACGCCGGAGGAAGTCGCGAACCTGGTGGTCTACGTGTGCTCGCCGCTCGCTTCCGCGACGACGGGCGCCGCGTTGCGGGTGGACGGCGGCGTAGTGGACACGATCGCGTAACGGCGAACGGGTAAAGCCGCCGCCGCGCTAGCGCGACGCGGCCTTGCCCGGCTGGAGCGTGCCCTTGCGGTCGGCGTTCATGCAGGAATCGAAACCGTATTGCGTGACGACGCCGGCCCTGTCGAACACGACGAAATATTCGCGGTGATCGTTGCCGTGCTCGATGAAGTAGTTGTAGCAGACGCCGTTGCCGTTGCGGACCATCCATACGCTGCGCGGATTGCCCGCGGCCCGGACGACATCGGCGCGCGTCGCGCCGTGCCGCGACGCGGCCCTCGCGAGCGGCGTGCGCGAATACGAGAACGGCAGCCACGAATCGAACCACGCGCAACCGTGCAACATCAGGCAGCTGGCGGCTAGGGACAGCGTCGCTGCGGGACGGGACATCGTAATCAATCGCATGCTTGGGAAAATCGGCCGCGCCATGTCGGCGTAATCGAAAGCCCCATGCTACTCGACCTTTGGGTCCGGATCGAAAAGAAATGTAGAGATCTTTATCCGAATCCTTGCATTGCATGCTGCGGCACACGCGTGGTCGGCGCCCGTCGCGGCGGCCGATGCACGCTTGAACACGCATCCGTACCGCCGCTTCATGCCGCCGCCTCGGCACGCATCGTCATGCAATCCATTCGGCCCACAGCATCGTCAGCACCGTCATCAGCGCGGGGCCGACGAACAGCCCGATCAGGCCGAACGTCTCGGCGCCGCCGAGGATGCCGAACAGCACGAGCAGGAACGGCAGCCGCGCGGAACTGCCGATCAGCACCGGCCGCACGAAGTGCTCGGCGACGAACACGACGACGAACCCGAGCACGGCCACCACGATCGCCCACATGGTCGCGCCCTGCACGAACAGCCAGAGCGCCGCGCCGCAGAACACGACGGGCGCGCAGAACGGCAGCATCGCCGCGATGGCCGTGACGAGGCCGAGCAGCGCCGCATGCGGGACGCCGGCCAGCGCATACGCGATACCGAGCAGCGCGCCCTCGCCGAGCCCGACGACGACGAGCCCCGTCACCGTGCCGAACACGGCCGCGACCATCCGCTCGATCAGCTCCGCGCCGCTGCGCCCGAACGCGCGCCGCGCGCCCTGCAGCAATGCCCCCGACAGCTTGTGGCCGGCGCGCAGGATCACGAACAGCGTGACGAGCATGAAGCCGAATTCGAGCAGCGCGTGCGCGAGCTTGGTGCCGAACTGCCGGCCGAACGCGAGGAATTTCTCGCTGTTGACGCCGTGCATCGCGGTGGCCGCATGCAGCGGATGGGCGAGGTTGGCCTGCCACCATTCGGTGATCTGCGCCGCGCCGTAAGGCAGCCTCGCGACCACGTCCGGCACCGGGATGCCGTTTTCCTGGATCGTGCGCAGCCACTCGCGCAGGTCATGCACCTGGCCGATCGCCTGGGTCGCCGCGACGGCCACCGGCAGCACGACCAGCAACGAGATCGCCGCCGTGATGACGAGCGCGGTGAGCGTCGGGCGGTTGCGGAACAGCCGGTGCGATTCGAAGCGCTTCAGCATCGGCCACATCGCGATGGCGATCACGCAGGCCCATGCGATGGCGGGAATGAAATCGCGGATCACCCACAGCGCGATGACCAGCAGCGCCGCAACCAGCACGGCGCGGGAAACCTGCTGCGTGCGCGGCCGTGCGGCGGGCTCGGGAGACGACGGGACATGTGCGGCCATGGCACCTCTGTCGAAATGAAAAAAATGACGGTTCGCGCAGGCAACCGGCCTGCGCGAACCGCCATTCTATCCATCGGTGCCGAATCGGCGGCGCATGGGATGCGCGCGCCGCCCCGGCGCCACGCCCGCTCAGGCCACCTTGTCGGCGCTCCGGTACCGCTCGAGCCAGTGCGCATACGGTGCGGGCAGCGTCCACGACGGACGCTCGACGCCGAGCTGCCTGGCCGCGTAGTACGGCCAGTGCGGGTCGGCCAGATGCGCGCGGCCGACCATCACGAGATCGAGCTGCTCCTCCGCCACCACGCGGTTCGCGAGTTGCGGCGTGTCGATCCCCCACGCGGACGACACCGGCAGCCCGGCCTCGCGGCGCACGCGTTCGGCGATCGGCGCGAGGAACGCCGGGCCCCACGGGATCTGCGCGTCGGGCGTCGAGAACCCGACCGACACGCTCAGCATGTCGAGCCCTTCCCGCTTCAGCCGCTGCGTGAGCGCGATCGACTCGGCGAGCGTCTCCTCGTCGCGGCCGTCGTACTCGATCACGCCGAAGCGCGCGGTCAGCGGCAGATGCTCCGGCCACACCTTGCGCACGGCGGCCAGCGTTTCGACGAGAAAGCGGCCGCGGTTCTCGGCCGAGCCGCCGTATTCGTCGTCACGCTGGTTCGCATGCACCGAGAAGAAGCTCTGGCCGAGATAGCCGTGCGCGAAGTGCAGTTCGAGCCATTCGAAGCCCAGGTCGCGCGCGCGCTTCGCCGACGCAACGAAGTCGGCCTGCACGCGCGCGATGTCGTCGCGCGTCATCGCGCGCGGCGTCTTCGGCAAATGCGCGCCGAACGGCACGGCCGACGGCGCGATGGTCTGCCAGCCGCGCGGATCGCCGTCGGCGATATGGTCGTCGCCTTCCCACGGACGGTTCGCGCTCGCCTTGCGGCCCGCGTGCGCGATCTGGATCCCGGGCACCGCGCCGGCCGCCTTGATCGCCACGACCGACGGCGCGAACGCTTCGGCCTGCGCATCGTTCCACAGCCCCGCGCAACCCGGCGTGATGCGCCCTTCCGGCGACACGGCCGTCGCCTCGGCGATCACGAGGCCCGCGCCGCCACGCGCGATGCCGGCCAGATGCACGTGATGCCAGTCGTTGACGACGCCGTCTTCCGCGACGTACTGGCACATCGGCGGCACCGCGATGCGGTTGCGCAGCGTGACATCCTTGAGTTTGAACGGTTCGAACAGGGCAGACATCCACGGCTCCTTTGCTTGGTTCTGCAAAACGACTGGAAACGCGTCGTGCAACGTGCACGACGGAACGATTCGGGCCGTCGACGGGCCGGCCTGCGCCCGGCGACGGATACGGGACGGCGCCGGCCCAGCCGGCGCCCTTGGCTCAACGGCGGCCGAGCTGCGCGAGCAGCGCCTCGGCGGCAGGCTCAGACGACGCGGGGTTCTGCCCCGTGATCAGCAGCCCGTCGGTGACGACATGCGGCGCCCAGTCGGCGCTGCGCTCGAACGCCGCGCCATTGGTCTTCAGCATGTCCTCGACGAGGAACGGCACGACTTCCGTCAGTTCGACGGCCGCTTCCTCGCTGTTGGTGAAACCCGTCACACGCTTGCCGCGCACGACCGATTCGCCGGTCTGCGGGTTCTTCACGTGACGCAGCACGCCCGGCGCGTGGCACACGGCCGCGACCGGCTTGCCGGCCGCCAGCGCGCGCTCGATCAGGCCGATCGAATGCAGATCCTCGGCGAGATCCCACAGCGGGCCGTGGCCGCCCGGGTAGAACACGGCGTCGTAGTCGTCCACGGACACGTCGGCCAGCTTGCGCGTCGCAGCCAGCTCAGCCTTGGCCGTCGCATCGGCGTCGAAGCGGCGCGTCGCGTCGGTCTGGGCCGTCGGGTCACTGCTTTTCGGATCGAGCGGCGGCTGACCGCCCTTCGGCGACGCGAGCGTCAGCTCGACGCCCGCATCCTTGAACGTGTAGTACGGCGCGGCCAGTTCCTCGAGCCAGAAGCCGGTTTTCTTGCCGGTGTCGCCGAGCGTGTCGTGCGAGGTCAGGACAACCAGAATCTTCATGATCGGACACTCCTTCGAAAATGGATGACGGGAACGGGGCCGCTCGACCGGCAAACCGGCTGGTGGACGCGGCACGCCTGTGGGTTAGTCAGCTGTGACGCGTCAACGTGCGACCCGTGTATCCGAATGCGACTTGTGTCTATTAGACCAGTCGTCTAGAACAATTCGAAATAAAACGACGGCGTCTCGCTGCATCGCCAGCATCACGGCGCGAAATGGCATTTTCGCGTCTTCGTTGCCTGCGCCGCGGACGTCGTCGCATTCATGGGAACGGATGATAGCCCCTGATTAGACCGGTCGTCTAGTAACCCTTGCCATCGTCATGGCCTTTTCGGTGGAGCGCGATCCGCCGGCGTCTACCGTCGCTCGCGCCTCTCACCTGCACCGCGTCGGCTAGCCGCGCAACGGGCCGTCCGTGTCACCCGCCTCGATCGCCGGTGCTTCGAGCCGCTGCTCGCAAACCCCGTCGCCCAGCAGCCGCAGCATCAGCTCCGCCAGTGCGCGCCCCGACGCGTGGCCGGTCGGCTGCACGACCGCCGTCACGCGATACGGATGCGCGATATCCGGCGGCACGCCGTCGTAGACGATCAGAGACATGTCGTCACCCAGGCGCAGACCGCTGTCGACGAGCGCCCGAAACGCCCCGCCGCCCGCGATGTTGTTGTCGACCAGCAGCGCCGTCGGCCGCTCGGTGCGCGCGAGCAGCGCCCGCGCCGCCTGCAACCCGCCGTCGTGCGTAAACGGACACTCGACCAGCAGCGCCGGATCCGGCTCGATGCCGGCTTCGCGCAGGGCCGACAGATAGCCGGCACGGCGCTGCGCGGCGAAATTAAGCGCCAGCGGCGCGCTGATCATCGCGATGCGCCGGTGCCCGAACGCCGTCAGCCGACGTACCGCGTCCCGCGCGCCGGCCTCGTTGTCGAAATCGAACCACGCATACGGCTCGGCCACCTGCGTCCGGCCGTAGGCCACATACGGGAACGCGCTCTTTTGCAGATACGCGATGCGCGGATCGTCGACCAGGGTGCGCGCGACGATCAGCCCGTCGACGAGTTTGCCGTCGACGATGCGCCGATAGGTGTCCAGTTCCGCGTTCGGCCGCGCCGACGCGATGATGAAATCGAGATTGCGTTCAGCGAGCCGCTCGGTGATGCCCGCGACGACCTCGCCGAAACGCGGATCGGCGAGATCGCCCGCGCCGAACGGGTAGACGATCCCGATCATGTCCGCGCGCCCGGTCGCGAGCCGGCGCGCGGTCGGATCCGCCACATAGCCCATTTCCCGCGCAGCCCGCGCCACGCGCTCGCGCGTCGCCTCGCTGACGTCGTCGTAACCGTTCAGCGCGCGGCTGACCGTCGTCCGCGACAGCCCGAGCGCGTCCGAGAGCGCCTTCAGATTCACTTTCACCGTCGTTCCTCGCATTCGCCGATCCGCCCGGCCGCCCGACGTCCGGGACGCACCGACCGGGTAATTATTTCCAATGAGTAACGATTACCGTCAAATAAATATCTTTTGCGTTCCAAACCGGTTTGAAATAGCATCCAAACCGGTTTGGACATCGATGCCCACTCAGCCGTTCACTTTCACTTTCCCAGGAAACGACGACGAGATGACATACTTTTCCCTTTTCCGCCCGACGGCGGCCCAACGCTTGTTCCTCGCTGGCGGCACACTCGCCGCCTTCGCGTCCGTCGCGCATGCGCAGTCCGGCGGCACGGGCGCACCCCTGCCCACGCCCCATACGCAACAGGCCTACGATCCCGAGGGCAACTTCACGATGCGCTGGACGCGGGCGGACATCCGCCAGATCGTCGCGCAGTCGCATACCGCCGGCGCCGACAAGAACTCGCTGCCGCAAGCGCTGACGATGCCGGACATCCCGCAGGATTTCCCGCTGATCAACTCGAACGTGTGGGTGTGGGACACGTGGCCGCTCGCCGACCTGCGCGCGAACCAGCTCAGCTACAAGGGCTGGGAGGTGATCTTCTCGCTCACCGCCGATCCGCATGCGGGCTACACGTTCGACGACCGTCACGTCCATGCGCGCATCGGCTTCTTCTACCGTCGCGCGGGCATCCCCGCGTCGCAGCGCCCCGCGAACGGCGGCTGGACCTGGGGCGGCCACCTGTTCCCCGACGGCGCCAGCGTCAAGGTGTTCGGCACCGCGCCGATGACCAACAACGCCGAATGGTCGGGCTCCGCGCGGCTCACGCAAGGCGACAACGTCAGCCTCTACTACACCGCGACGTCGTTCAACCGCTCGGCGCCCGGCGGCGCCGACATCACGCCGCCGCAGGCGATCATCACGCGCGCCGACGGTCACATCCACGCCGACGCCACGCACGTCTGGTTCTCCGGCTTCGACGATCACAAGGCGCTGCTGCAACCGGACGGCAACTACTACCAGTCGGGCCAGCAGAACACCTACTTCTCGTTTCGCGACCCGTTCGTGTTCACCGATCCCGCGCACCCGGGCAAGACCTACATGGTCTTCGAGGGCAACACGGGCGGCCCGCGCGGCGCACGCACCTGCACCAACGCGGATCTCGGCTACGCGCCGAACGATCCGTACAAGGAAGATCTCAACGCGGTGATGAATTCGGGCGCAGTGTATCAAAAGGCCAATGTCGGCCTGGCGGTCGCGACGAACCCGCAATTGACCGAGTGGAAGTTCCTGCCGCCGATCCTGTCGGCGAACTGCGTCGACGACCAGACCGAGCGCCCGCAGATCTACCTGAAGGACGGCAAGTACTACCTGTTCACGATCAGCCACCGCACGACGATGGCGGCCGGCGTCGACGGGCCGGACGGCGTGTACGGCTTCGTCGGCAACGGCATCCGCAGCGACTTCCTGCCGCTGAACGGCGGCAGCGGCCTCGTGCTCGGCAACCCGACGGATTTCTCCGCGCCGGCCGGCGCGCCGTATTCGCAGGATCCGAACCAGAATCCGCGCGAATTCCAGTCGTATTCGCACTACGTGATGCCGGGCGGGCTCGTCGAATCGTTCATCGATGCGATCGGCGCGCGCCGCGGCGGCACGCTCGCGCCGACGGTGAAGGTCAACATCAACGGAACGTCGACGGCGGTCGATCGCGCCTATGGACGCGGCGGGCTCGGCGGCTACGGCGATATTCCGGCGAACCTGCCCGCGACCGGCGCCGGCCACAACGGCGGCAACGGCCAGTGAAAAATCGGGATAACCAACAATAACGAACGCTGGTAGAGGCACGGGGTTAGGGAGGCGCCGATCGCGCGTGTCGCGTGCGCGCCTCCTCTTTTTTCTTCCATCCATCGCGCACACCGCCGTTGAAAGCGGCTGTGCCCTCCTTTCCCGCTTTGCACGACGAAGCACGGGACCCCGCATGATATCGACGTCTTTCCGCTTTTCCGTCCGCATCGCCCGGTGGCTGCTCGCCTGCGTGGCCTGCACCCAGGTCATCGCCGCGCCTTGCCACGCGCCGGCCGACAACGACACGCCGCAATGGCGGCCCGCGCTCCACTACACGCCGCAGCGCAACTGGATGAACGACCCGAACGGGCTCGTCTACGACAACGGCCGCTATCACCTGTTCTATCAATACAATCCGCTCGGCCGCGACTGGGGCAACATGTCGTGGGGCCACGCGACGAGCACCGATCTCGTCCACTGGCGCGAGCAGCCGGTCGCGATGCGCGCGAACGCGACGGAGGAAATCTTCTCCGGCTCGATCGTCGCCGACACGCTCAATACGTCCGGCCTCGGCAAGCCGGGCCATACGCCGCTCGTCGCGCTTTATACGAGCGTGTACCAGGCGGGCTCCGGTCACGCGCCGGGCGTCCAGGCGCAGTCGCTCGCGTACAGCCTCGATCAAGGCGCGACCTGGCAGCCGTACGCACGCAATCCGGTGCTGACGCTCGATCCGGAATCGAAGCAATTTCGCGATCCGAAAGTGTCGTGGTATGCGCCGGGCGGCTACTGGCTGATGACGACGGTCGTCGCCGACGCGCACGTCGTGAAGCTCTATCGCTCGGACGACCTGATCCACTGGAATTTCCTGAGCGACTTCACGCGGCCGGGCGTGCCGCACGACGGCACGCTGTGGGAAATGCCCGACCTCGTGCCGCTGCCGCTCGACGGCGACCCCGCACGCATCCGCTGGGTCATGATCGTCAACGTCAATCCGTGGTCGATCGCCGGCGGCTCCGGCGCCATGTATTTCGTCGGCGACTTCGACGGCCGCACGTTTGTGCCGGACCGCATTGCGCCCGCCGGCTCCGATCCCGCGCAATTCCGCTGGGTCGACCATGGCGCGGACTTCTACGCAGCCGGCACGTTTTCGGGCGCGCCCGGCTCACGGCCGGTCGCGATCGCGTGGATGAGCAACTGGGATTACGCGGCGAAAGTGCCGACCACGCCGTGGCGCGGCGCGATGACCCTGCCGCGCGAACTGTCGCTGAAAACGATCGACGGCGAACCGACGCTCGTCGCCGCACCGGCCGCCGCGTTCGACGCCTGGGCGGACGCCAGGCCCGCCGTGCATGAAGGCGATCTCGCGGTCGATTCCACGATACGCGCGCTGTCGGCCGTGACGCGCGGCGTCGTCCAGCGCATCACGGTCACGCTCGCGCCGCAGCACGCGGCGCGTGCCGGCCTGATCGTGCGGCGCTCGGCGGATGGCGCGATCGGCACCCGGATCGTGTATGACACGGCAAAGCGCACGCTGACGCTCGACCGCTCGCAGTCCGGCGCAACCCATTTCGCCGACACGTTCAGCCGCGAACACATCGTGGATCTGCCGCTCGAGCAGGGGCAGTTGCGGCTCGAAATCGTCGTCGATCGCGGTTCGGTGGAAGTGTTCGCGAACGGCGGCCGTGTCGCGCTCACCGACCTGATCTTCCCGCCGCTCGATGCGGACCGCGTCGCCGTGTTCGCCGAACACGGCCGCGCGACCTTCTCCGGGCTCACGGTGACGCAGCTCGAAGCCGGTGGTGACGGGCATAACGCCTGTGCGGCGCGATAGATGCGATGGGCGGACGGCCATCGGTCCTGCATGTGACAGGGGCTGCCCGCCCGGCATCTCGCCGGCCGGTTGCAGCCCCCGCCGGAGCCCCACCGATCAGAGCAAGCCCATCCCGCCCGATGCGATGATCTCGGCGCCGACGATGAACGCGGATTCCGGCGCGCTCAGATGCAGCACCGTCGACGCGATCTCGTCCGGCGTGCCGAACCGGCCGACCGGGACGAGGCCCTTGATCTTGTCGGCCGTTGCGTCGAGCGTGGCCGCATCGAGCCCGAGCTTGCCGTAGAGCGGCGTCTGCACGGGCCCGGGGCTCACGACGTTCACGCGCACGCCGTGCGGCAGCAACTCCGTCGACAGCGTCTTCGCGAACGAATTGACGGCCGCCTTGCTCGCCGCGTACACGGACGAGCCGGGCATCCCGATGTGCGCGTTGATCGAGCCGTTGATCACGATCGACGCGCCGCGGTTCAGCAGCGGCACCAGCGACTGGATCTGGAAATACGCGCCCTTCACGTTGGTGTTGAACACGAGATCCCACATGGCCTCGTCGCTGTCGGCGAACGGCGCGAGCTTCGCGACGCCCGCGTTGATGAACACGGCGTCGAGCCGCGCCCCCGCCGATGCGATCGCATCGGCCAGCGCGCGGGCCGACGCGACGCTGCCGGCCTCGTTGCGGATCGCCAGCGCGCCTTCACCGAGCGTTTGCCGCGCGGTCTCGAGCGTCTGCGCATCGCGCCCGGTGATGATGACGCGCGCGCCTTCTGCCGCGAATGCCTTGGCCGCCGCCAGGCCGATACCGCTGTTGCCACCCGTGACGAGGACCGTCTTTCCTTCGAAGCGTTGCATGATGTTCTCCTGTGAACCGGTGACTTGACCGTGAACACAGGATGCGCGCCGCGCCCGGTCATGCCGTACGACGGGCATGACGAACATGTTCGAAATCATCGAACGTGTTTGGGCGGAGGGATTCGATTGCCTTGTGCTGTTCCGTTCCGCGCCGCGTCAGCCGGCCACGTCGATGCCGTCGAGCAGGCGCTGCGCGAGCCGCGGTTCGCGCAATTGCTCGAGCCACCATTGCAGCGCGCGGCCGTCCCGGTCGCCGTGCCATGCGACATACAGCAGGTTCGGCTCGCGCGGATCGGCCGTCTGTTTTTCCACGAGTTCGCCACGGGCGAGCAGCGACGCCACGCGCCGGCGCGGCACCCAGCCGACGCCGAGCCCGTCGCGCTGCGCGAGGATCTTCGTGCGCATCGACGGCACCGCCAGCACTGCCTGCCCGCCGAGCAGGCCATACGCGCGGCCGACCGCACGCCGCGACGAATCGGCGACGACGACGGCCCGGTGCGCGCCGATCGCGTCCCGCGTCAGCGCGCCGCTCACGGCGGCCAGCGGATGGCGCGGCGACACCGCGAACACCCACTCCATCGCGCCCAGCTCGAACCACTTGAAACCGGGAATGGCCGGCGGCTCGTTGGTCGCGCCGATCACCAGGTCCGCGCGCCCGTCGCGCAGCGCTTCCCAGGTCCCACCGAGCACTTCGTGCGTGAAACGCAGCGACACGCCCGAGTCGAGCGTATCGAACGCGCGGACGACCGGCAGCAGCGTGTCGAACTCCAGCACCTCGTCGCTGACGATCCACAGCCGGTCCTCCCAGCCGCTCGCGACCTGCCGCACGCGCTGCGTCAGCCGCGCGACGTCCAGCGCCAGCCGCGCCGCCTCGTCGGTCAGCAACTGGCCGGCCGGCGTGAGCTGCAGCCGGTAGCCGCGCCGGTCGAACAGCAGCGCGTCGAAGCGCGTTTCGAGCTGGCGCGCCGCGTGCGACACCGTCGACGGCGCCTTGCCGAGCCGCGCGGCCGCGCGCGACAGGCTGCCGGTGGCGCGGATCGCGTCGAGCAGCGCAAGTTCGTCTTCAGACAGCATGGGCACGCTCCGGTGTGGGGGTGTCGTGGATCGTAAGGCAGCGGCGGGCCGAGGTCCAATCGCGCGACGGGGCTGCGTCGTCTGACGATGCCCGTCCCCCTGACGGACGCCCCCCAGGCCAGCGATGCACGACGCACCGGTTCGCCGGCCACCCGCGTCGCCCTGCCCGGATGCCTTGCACCGTGCGGCCGGTTCGTGCATCGAGCGAAACCCGCGAAGCCGTCACGCCGCGCGGAATTCCCCATTCTTTCGTCGCCTTCGGTATGCTGATCGCCACGAAATTTCAGCAAGCGAGGTAACCACTGCGATGGACATCGCGATCCGCATCGAAGGCCGTCACGACCTGACGGGGCAGATCTTCCGGCAACTGCGCACCGCGATCGTCGACGGGCGGCTCGCCGGCGGCGCGCGGCTGCCGTCGACGCGCGACCTCGCGAAACAGCTCGGCGTATCGCGCAAGACGACGCTCGACGCGTTCGAGCGCCTCGTCGCCGAGGGCTACCTGAATACGCGCGCGGGCGACGGCACGTTCGTCGCCGACGGCCTCGCGCGCGTGCCGCACGCCGCGGCCATGTCGGCGCCCTCCCTCGTCGAATACACGCCGCGCATCGACGCCGTCGATCCGCGTGCACTGTGGGACGACCTGCCCGACGCGCTCGCGATGCCCGCGCCGCAGGACACACCGGGCTTCGACTTTCGCGGCGGCGTGACCGACAAGGCGCTGTTCCCGTTCGACGCATGGCGGCGCTGCCTGCATCACGCGCTGCGCCAGCAGATGCGCGGCCCCGCCCGGTACCACGACCCGGCCGGCGATCCGCAATTGCGCGGCGCGATCGCGCGCTACGTCGCGTTCAGCCGCGCGGTCGCGTGCGGCTGGGACGACGTGCTCGTCACGCAAGGCGCGCAACAGGCGCTCGACCTGATCGCCCGCGTCGTCGTGCGGCCGGGCGATGTGGTGGCGGTCGAGGATCCCGGCTATCCGCCCGCGCGTGCCGCGTTCGCGTCGCTCGGCGCGACGGTGATCGGCGTGCCGGTCGACGCGCACGGGCTGGTGACGGAACGGCTGCCCGACGACGCGCGCCTCGTCTACGTGACGCCGTCGCATCAGTTCCCGCTCGGGATGCCGATGACGCTGGACCGGCGCGTCGCGCTGCTCGAATGGGCGCAGCGCCGCCGCGCGGTGATCATCGAGGACGACTACGACGGCGAGTTCCGCTTCGAGGGCCGGCCGGTGGAATCGCTGAAGAGCCTCGACCGCACGGGCCTCGTCGCGTATGTCGGCACGTTTTCGAAGACGATCTTTCCGGAGCTGCGGATCGGCTACGCGATTCCGCCGCGCGCGCTGCGCGGCGCGCTGACCAAGGCGAAGCAGATCGTCGACTGGCACACCTGCACGCTGACGCAGGCGGCGCTTGCACGCTTCATGCTCGAAGGCGATTTCGCGCGGCACCTGAAGCGCGTGCAGAAGCACTACGATGCGCGCCGCAAGATGCTGATCGCGCATCTGCGCGGCGAACTCGCGCCGTGGTTCGACGCGATCGTGCCGACCGCCGGCATCCACCTCGCGGCCTACCTGAAGCAGGGGCGCGACGAAGCGGCGCTGGTCCGCGCGGCCCGCACGCAGGACATCGGCCTGTACGGCATCTCGTCGTTCCACGTCGGCGTGCCGGTGCGTGCGGGGCTGCTGTTCGGCTATGGCGGGATCGACACGCTGCGCATCGACACGGCGCTCGCGACGCTGGCCGGCCTGCTGGGTTCGGACGCCATTGGCGGCTCGGCACTGGTTACCTGAATTTTCCAGAAATTGGCCATTCAAGCAGGCCAGCGCGGGTCTTAAAGTGAGTCCTGTCGCGCCACCGCGCGCTCCAACCGAAAAAGGACCTGCCATGCAACCGCGCCTGAACTTCTACACTGCCAGCCCGAATGCGATCAAGGTGATGCGCAACGCCGAGGAATTCCTCGCGAAGAGCTCGATCGAGAAGCCGCTCGCCGAACTCGTCCGGCTGCGCGCGTCGCAGATCAACGGCTGCGCGTTCTGCGTCGACATGCACACGACCGACGCGCGCAAGGGCGGCGAAACCGACCGTCGCCTGGCCACCGTGGTCACGTGGCGCGAGACGCCGTTCTTCACCGAGCGCGAACGCGCGGCGCTGGAATGGACCGAGGCGCTGACGCTGGTCGCCAGCAACCACGTGCCCGACGCCGTCTGGGAAGCCGTGAAGCCGCACTTCACCGACGAGGAGCTGTTCGACCTGTCGATGCTGATCGCGACGATCAACTCGTGGAACCGCTTCGCGATCGCGTTCCGCAAGATGCCCGAGTAAGGAGGCGACGATGATGGACGCCACGCTCCGTCGCGCCGCCCTGTGCGCCTCGCTCGCGGCCGGCGTCGCGCTGCTGCCGGCCGCTGCCCGGGCGCACGACGCCGGCGGCAACGTGCACACGGTCCTGCAACAGGCCGTGCCCGAAGCGCCCGGCAAGCTCGCGGTCGTCGCGACCGTCGACTACGCGCCCGGCCAGGCTTCCGAAGCCCATCGGCACCTCGGCTCGGTGTTCGCGGTCGTGTCGAAAGGCGAAGTGCTGTCGCAGGTGAACGGCGGCCCGCTGCACCGCTTCCGCGCCGGCGAAGGCTGGTATGAAGCGCCCGGCTCGCGCCACACGGTGTCGCGCAACGCGAGCGCGACCGAGCCGGCTCAGCTCGTCGTATTCGGGTTGACCGGCGAACACGTGCCGCTGACGTCGCCGATCGACAAATAACGGCTTGTCGGGGGTGCTTGCCATCGTCCAGGCACGCGCCCCCGCTTCGCGGCCGGTTTTCCATGCCGCGGCTCTGCCACGCCTCCCCGTTTCTCCATTAGCTGCTCCCTACACTCCGCCGCCGGCCGGCCGCACCGCGTCACGTCACCTCCCCGCCCACCCGCGTCCCCATTCGACGCTCGCCTGATCGCGATCAACTCGGGCGCAAACCCTTCCTTGAAATTAACTAACTCATCAATTAGCGTCGATTTCATGAACGCGAAATCCACCGTCGCCAGGCCGCGCGGGCGCCGCCCGTCGGTCGACGATTTCGACCTGCGCGACCACATGCTCGACGTCGCGATGCAGCTGTTCGCCGAGCGCGGCATCGCCGCGACGACCGTCGCGCAGATCGCCGCCGCCGCCGGCGTCACGTCGGCGATGGTCCACTACTACTTCACGAATCGCGAGCAGCTGCTCGACGCGATCGTCGAGGAACGGCTCGCGCAGGTCATCGCGTTCGTGTGGCGGCCGACCGAGCCGCAGATCGAAAACGATCCGTTCGCGCTGGTCGCCGAACTCGTCGACCGCTTCTTCGACGTCACGCACCGCATGCCGTGGCTGCCGTCGATCTGGCTGCGCGAGATCGTCCATGAGGGCGGATTGCTGCGCGAGCGGATGGTTCGGCGCATTCCGCTCGAACATGTCGGGCGCTTCGCCGAACGCATCCGCGGCGCGCAGCAGGCCGGCACGCTGAACCCCGCGCTCGAACCGGCGTTCCTGTTCCATTCGATCATCGCGCTGGTGATGCTGCCGCTCGCGACCGCGAAACTGTGGCAAAGCGTGCGCGGCGGACTGCCGCCGATCGACCGCGACGTGCTGCACCGGCACGTTCGCGCGCTGCTCGGGTCGGGCATGCAGCCGCCGGCCGCCGCGCCGCGCGCACGGGCCCGCTCG
>NZ_JAAGPH010000116.1:0-26035 GCF_017104705.1 Burkholderia sp. Se-20373
CCCGCTCGCGCGCGGCATTGATCGCCTCGACGAAGAACAGCGAGCCCGTCTCCTGCTTGTCGGCCGGCCCCATCGGCACCACGAGGCAATGCATGTTGTCGCCGGGCTGCGCGGGCGGGGGCGGCGCGGCCGTATTGCCGTTGGTGCCCGGCGTCGACATGTCCATCGACGGATTCGGCGCACCGGTGCCCTCGTCCGGGCGTTGCGAGTTCTGCGCCCATGCGGCAGGCGCGGCCGCGATGATCGCGACGGCCGCGCACGCCAGCACGCGCGGCGCGACACACTTCGATTCGGATACCGATTTCATGAAGTTTGCTCCCTGATAGAGATCACGTGAAGGAAATGCCTGCCCTTCCTTTCAGCAAGGCCCATGCCGCGGTCGTCACGCATGCGGGCCGTCGTGTCGACCTCCGTGATCGCACGCGGGACCTCCGCAGCGCCGCCGAAAAGCGGGCACCACCGTCTGCCGCGTCGGCGTTGACGCATTCACGTTTCAGCGCCCAGCCGCGCGCGCATCGCCGCGGTGATGCGCTGCCGCGCGTGCGCATAGCCTTCCCACGGATCGCGTTTCAACGCATCCAGGCGTTCGCGCAGCGTGTCGATCGTCCATTGCGCCCCGCCCGTCGTGTCGGGCACCTCGTCCCAGTCGAGCGGCACCGATACGCCCATGCCGGGCCGCGCGCGTACCGAGTACGCGGCGATCGTGCTCGCGCCGCGGCCGTTGCGCAGGTAGTCGACGAAGATCTTGCCGCGCCGGTGGCGCGGCCCCATCGTCGCCGTGAAACGGTCGGGCAGCGCGCCCGCAATGTGCTGCGCCACCGCGCGCGAGAAATCCTTCACGTCGTCCCAGCCCGCATGCCGCGTGAGCGGCACGACGACGTGCAGCCCCTTGCCGCCGCTCGTCTTGCAGAACGAGGCGAGGCCCAGCTCGTCGAGCAGCCCGCGCACGAGCTGCGCGGCGTCGATCATCGCGCGCCACGGCAGCGCCGGATCGGGATCGAGGTCGAACACGATGCGGTCCGGCCGCTCGATGTTCGACGCGTGCGCGTTCCACGTGTGCAGCTCGACCGTGCCCATCTGCGCGGCGCCGAGCAGCGCATCGACGCTGTCGAGCGACAGCAGCGGCCCGTGGCCGGGATCGAGCCCTTCGTGCTGCGTGACGAACGGAATCTCGCGGCGCTCGGCATGCTTCTGGAAGAACAGTTCGCCGGCGATGTCGCCCGGTGCGCGCACGAGCGACACGGGCCGGCCCTTCAGGTCCGGCAGCAGCCACGGCGCGACCCATTGCCAGTAGTGCGCGAGGTCGATCTTGCGCGTGCCGCTGTGCGGATCGAGCACCCGCTCGGGATGCGTGATGCGCACGCGGCCGACACGATCGGCGGCGGCCGCGCGCTGCGTGTCGCCGGCAGACACGGCCGCTCGCGCGCCGTGCTTGCGGCCGTGCGCCGTATCGGGTTGCGGGGCATGCGAGGATGCGTCGTGCGCCGCGCGGGATTCGTTCATCGTCGCCTCCGTTTTGGTTGGCCGTGGCACTTCGCGGACGATCTGCCGCGCCGGCTTGTCGTCGCGCAGCGCGATGAACGCCGCCTGCCGCACGATGCCGTCACTCGTCCATTCCGCGAATTCGCATTCGGCGACGAGCGTCGGCTCGACCCAGTGGACGCGCGTGCGGGACCGTTCGCGCGGCGGCGGATCGAACGGCGTCGTGTCGCGTTCGTGCCGGCGCAGCGTCGCCGCGAGCCGGTCGAGCAGACGCGTGTCGAACCCGGTGCCGACCCGGCCGACATAGCGCAACGGCGGGGCGGCGCGCGGCCGCCTGGGCCGCTTGCCGCCCGCGGCCGGCTCGTACACGCCGAGCAGCAGCGCGCCGAAGCCGTGCCGGCTGCCCGACGGCTCGGTATAGCCACCGATCACGAACTCCTGGCGCCGCCGGCATTTCAGCTTGATCCATGCGGACGAGCGGCCGCCGCGATAGCGTGAATCCGCGCGCTTGCCGATCAGCCCTTCGAGCCCCGTGTCGCACGCACTCGCGATCAGCGACGCGACGTCGTCGCCGAGATCGGGCGAGTAGCGCAGCCGCGCGGGATCGCTGCCGGCGAGCAACGGTTCGAGCAGCGCGCGTCGCGCGGTGAGCGGCGCATCGCGCAGGTCGTATCCGTCGAGAAACGGCAGATCGAACACGAACAGCGTCACCGCGTCCGAACGGCCCGCGCCGAGCGCGTTCTGCAGCGCCTGGAAATCGGGCAGCCCGTGCTCGCCCAGGACGACGGCCTCGCCGTCGAGCCACGCGTTGTCGACCTCGAGCGCCGCGAGCGCGTCGCGCTGCACGCGCAGCTTCGCGGTCCAGTCGCGACCTTCGCGCGTCATCAGCGTGACGTGCCGACGCGCACCGCGGCCCGCGATCCGGGCGAGGATCCGGTATCCGTCGAACTTCACTTCGTAGCGCCAATCATCGTGAGCGGGTGGTGCATCGACGAGCGTCGCGAGTTGCGGCGTCACGCGCTCGGGCAATGCCGCGCGCACCGCGCCTTCCGCCTGCGACGGATCGATCGCCGTGGCGCGCGCCCCGCCGTCATGCGGCGGATGGGCAGGCGCCTTGCGCGCCGCCTGTGTCCGGCCGTCATGCACGCTGCCCGGCTGCTGCGCGACGACATCGAAGCTGGCCGCATCGCGCGCGTCGTCGTCGCGTTCCTTGATCAGCAGCCATTGCTCCTGGCGCCCCTGCTGCCGCCCGCTGCGCACCAGCGCCCAGCCGCCGTGCAGCTTCGTGCCGTCGAGCCGGAACGTCAGCTTGCCCGCGCGGTAGCCGTCGCGCGCGCGGGCGATGCCGCCGTCGGGCGTCCACGTGCCCTCGTCCCACACGGTGACCGAGCCCGCGCCGTAATGGCCGGCCGGGATCTCGCCTTCGAACGACGCATATTCGAGCGGATGATCCTCGACGTGCACGGCCAGCCGCTTCACCGACGGGTCGACGCTCGGCCCTTTCGGCACCGCCCATGACTTCAGCGTGCCGTCGAGTTCGAGACGGAAATCGTAGTGCAGCCGCCGTGCGTGATGCTCCTGGATCACGAAGCGCAGCGGCCGGGCGGTGCGCGCCGATGGTCGCGCTTTATGCGCGTTCTGCGCGTTCTGCGCGCTCGCGTGGGCATCCGCACCCGCGCGCCGCCGCCCGTGCGCCCCCTCGGGTTCCGGCGTCGCATCGAAGCGGCGCTTGCGGCGATAGGGTTCGAGCTTGCCGGCCATCGCGTCACCCTCCTTCCCGCGTCGTCACGCGGCGTGCTTGCGGCGCACGGCGGTCTTCTTCGCCGCATGCGTGCCGGTCGCGCCGTGCTTCGCGGCCGCGCGCTTCGCCGATGCATTCGCCGGCTTCTTCGCCACGCCCTTCGCGGATGTTTTCGCCGCCGGCTTGCGCCGCGCGCCGGTCGATGGCGAAGGCGAAGGCGCACGGTCTTCCTCGGCGTCGTCCGTGCGCGCGGCACGCGCACCCCCGCCGCCCTTCAGGCTGCGCTTGAGCAGCTCGGTGAGATCGACCACGTTGGTCGCCGTGCGCGCCGTCTGCGCGGGCCGGTCCTCGATTTCCTCGATGCGGCCCGCGCGCACCTTGCGCTCGACCAGCTCGAGGATGTCGTCGCGGAACGTGTCGTGATACTCGTCGGGCGTCCAGGCGCCCGACATGTCGTCGATCAGCTTCTTCGCCATCGCGAGTTCGCGCGCACTGACGCCCGCGCGCTTCGCGTCGTCGGCCGGCACCGACAGTTCGTCGAGCGGCCGCAGTTCCTCCTGCCAGCGCAGCGTATCGAGCGCGAGCAGCGGCCCGACCGGAATCAGCGCGCCGAGATGCTGGCGGTCGCGCATCACGACGTGCGCGATGCCGATCTTGCCGCTGTCCTTCAGCGCGTCGCGCAGCAGCGCATAGACCTTCTCGCCCTTGCGGTCGGGCACGAGATAGTACGGCGTGTCGAGATACAGGAACGACACGGCGCCCGCGTCGACGAACGTGACGATGTCGACGGTCTGCGTCGATTCGGGGTTCGCCGCGCGGATCTCGTCGTCGGTCAGCACGACATAGCGCTCCTTCTCGTACTCGTAGCCGCGCACGATGTCCTCGCGCGTGACGTCCTTGCCGGTGCGCTTGTTGACCTGCCGATAGCCGACCGGGTCCATCGAGCGCTTGTCGAGCAGCCGGAACGACGGCTTCACGGTGCGCGTGGCCGGAAACAGCTGCACGGGCACGTGAACGAGCCCGAAACTGATCGCGCCTTTCCAGATCATGCGAGTCATCGATGTCCTCCTCGCGGCGTCTCTCGCCGCACGCAGCCGTCACGGCCTCCGGCAACGGCTGCGCCGCACGATGCTGACGTGGCCGTTGCGCTCCAGGATCGCCGCGTCGACGTCCGACAGGTCGTCCGCGCCGAGCGCCTGACGCACGCTCTCATGGACGTCCGTCGGCGTGATCAGCGCCGCGCGCATCTGCGCGTCGTCGAAGCGGCCGTTGCGATACACCTCGCGCTCCGCGCCGACCAGCAGCCGTTCGAGCCGGCGCGAGCGCACACAGGCCCAGCCGATCACGCGATGCAGCAGCGCGATCGCGAACGACGCGGCCACCGTCGCGACGAACGGCGACGCACCGACCACCGCGCGGCTCAGGATCGCGCCGAGCAGGATGCCGACCACGTAGTCGAACGGCGAACGCTGGCCGAACGCGCGCCGCCCGGCGATGCGGATCAGCACCAGCGCGATCGCGAACACGACGATCGAGCGCAGCACCATCTGCCCGGGGTCGAGCAGCCGGCCCTGTCCGAACAGCGCGACGACGACGTCCATGATCGCGTGGTGCTAGGCCGGCAACTCGGCGGCCTGCTGCTCGCGCGCCCAGACGCGATGGCGGCCGAGGTGATCGGACAGGTCGTTCAAGACTGCGTCGAGATCGACGGCCTGCCCGACGCACACGCCTTCGGCCGGGTCCGGCAAATGGGCGGCGCTCAGCAATTGCCGCCCCGACCCGACGGCCGCGATCGGCTTCAGGTGCTTGAACGCCTCGCGCACGAAATGCCGCGCGTCGGCGCTGTGCGCGAGGTCGCGACCGTCGCCGTCATCGCCGCACACGAACACCGCGTCGAACATCACCGACGGCATGCCGGCCAGCGTCGCCTGCGGCACGATGCTGCCGATCGGCGCCAGCGTCGGCGCGACGACCGTCGGCACCGCATGCGCGGCCTGCAGCGCATCGCGCACCTGCTGGACGAGCGCCTCGCTCGTCCCGGCGGTCGCGATCAGCGCGATCTTGCGCGATTGGATGCCGGGCTTGGCGCGGCCGATCAGGCTCAGCGCCGGCGAACGCTGCGCGACCGCCGGCGTCGCGCCCCCGTGCGGCGCGGGCAGCCCGAGCCGCTCAGCCACCTGCGCGGCCAGCCCCGCGTCGAAGCGGGCAATGATGTCGTTGACCACCCGCTCGCGAATGGGCGGCTGCGTCACCTTGCCGAGTTCAAAGCAGTACGCGTCGCGGATATGCCGCTGCTCGATCTCGGTCATGCTCTGGTAGAACAGCGCGGGCTGCGAGAAATGATCGGCGAACGTCTCGCTGCGCACGCGCACCTTGTCGCCTTCGAGCGGCTCGTGCACGGTCTCGAAGCCGCCGCCGGCGGGCGCGGGCGGCGTCTCGCGCGGCCAGCCGCCGCTCGTCGAATTCGGTTCGTACGACGCCTGCCCGACGTTGATCGTCTGCCGGTGCATCGCATCGCGCTGGTTGTTCGCGAACGGGCACACCGGCCGGTTGATCGGGATCTCGTGGAAGTTCGGGCCGCCGAGCCGGCTCAATTGCGTGTCGGTGTACGAGAACAGGCGCCCCTGCAGCAGCGGATCGTTCGTGAAGTCGATGCCCGGCACCACGTGCCCCGGATGAAACGCGACCTGTTCGGTTTCCGCGAAGAAGTTGTCGGGATTGCGGTTCAGCGTCATCCGGCCGATCGGCCGCACCGGCACCAATTCTTCCGGCACCAGCTTGGTCGCGTCGAGCAGATCGAAGTCGAACTTGTCGGCATCGGCCGGATCGATCATCTGCACGCCGAGTTCGAACTCCGGATAGTCGCCGCGCTCGATCGCCATCCACAGGTCGCGCCGGTTGAAGTCCGGGTCATGGCCGGCGATCCGCTGCGCCTCGTCCCACAGCAGCGAATACGCGCCGCTCACGGGCCGCCAGTGGAACTTCACGAAACGCTCGGCGCCCGCCGCGTTCACGAAGCGAAACGTATGCACGCCGAAGCCGTCCATCGCGCGGAAGCTCGCGGGCAGCGCGCGGTCGGACATCAGCCACAGCACCGTGTGGGTGGTTTCCGGCACCAGCGACACGAAATCCCAGAACGTGTCGTGCGCGGACGCGCCGGTCGGCATCTCGTTCGGCGCCTCCGGCTTCACCGCATGCACGAAGTCGGGAAACTTGATCGCATCCTGGATGAAGAACACCGGCATGTTGTTGCCGACGAGGTCGTAGTTGCCCTCTTCGGTATAGAACTTCACCGCGAAGCCCCGCACGTCGCGCACGGTGTCCGACGAGCCGCGCGGCCCCTGCACCGTCGAGAAACGCACGTACACCGGCGTTTCGGCGGCCGGATCCTGCAGGAACGCGGCCTTCGTGTAGTCGGCCATCGGCTCGTACACGCGGAACACGCCGTGCGCGGCCGAGCCGCGCGCATGCACCACGCGCTCCGGAATGCGCTCGTGATCGAAATGCGTGATCTTCTCGCGCATGATGAAGTCTTCGAGCAGCGACGGGCCGCGCGGGCCGCCGCGCAACGTGTTCTGGTTGTCGGCGATCCGCACGCCCTGGTTGGTGCGCAGTGCCTCGTGGTCGGGCCGCGAACGGTGCGCGTCGAGCTGGCGCGATTTCGCGCTGTCCTGCGGCTGGGCGGGCGGCGTCTTGCCGGATGAGGGGGAATGGGTCATCGATTGGATCCTCGTGGCGTTCGGAAGGGTATCCGCCACGCGCGCGCCGCATGGCTGCGGCGCGCACGGGCGGACGGCAGGAAAACCGGCGCGGCCGGGCGCGACCGCACCCGCCGGCCGGCGGTGGCTTCAGGGTGCGCGCAACGCCGCGCCGAGTTCGGCACGCGTCACGTCGAGCGCGACGTTGCATTCGATCGCCGCGTCCTCGACGCGCGGCTTGCGCGCGTCCACCGCGCGCCGCGCGCGGTCGCACAGATGGGTGCGCAAGCGCAGCCGGTCGGCCGCGTCGAGCGACGCATAACGCGTGATCACGTCCGGCTCGAACCGCAGGTCGACCGCGCAACGCCAGTTGCGCGCGCTCGCGTCGGCCGGCACACGCACCCACGACACCTGGATCGTCAGCCGCCCGGACGCATCGTCCGCGTGCACGACGACGGTCGATGCCGACGGGAAACCGTTCGCGAGCGCATGCTCCAGTTCCGCGATGCGCTGCGACCGGTCGGGCGTGACGCTCATCGTCGAACGACGCCCAGCAGCAGCGTGACCAGGAAGATCACCACGAAGATGTAGAACAGGATCTTCGCGATCTCCGCCGCGCCGGCTGCGATGCCGCCGAAACCGAACACGGCCGCGATGATCGCGATGATGAAGAAGATGATGGCGTATCGAAGCATGGAACCCTCCTGGATGACAGCGGTCACCGGTACGTATCGGCGTCGATCAGGCGTCGTGCTTGTGTTTCGGTTTGCCGTGGGTCGGCGTGGAGGCCATTTTCTCGAGCTCCTTTTCGCTCATCGATTTGGCCATCGACTTCGACGGCGCCTTGAGGTCCTTCATTTTCGTCTCGCCCCGCTTGGCCGACAGGGCGGCCCCGGCGGCGCGTTGCTGGGCCTGCGATTTGGCTGGCATGGTCGTGCTCCTCTCGTGGGTGCGCGCATCGCGGCAGGCGGTGGCGCGCACGGGGTTGAACGCGGTCGAATGCGGTCGCATCGCCCGGCCGTCACGCCGCGTCGCGGCACTGCGGGCCGGCTCGCGAAATCGTCATCACCTGGCGATCCTTCGTCACGGTGCCATGCGCAAGAACGATGCCTCGGCCGCGTGGCCCCGGCGACGCCAGCCTCGAAAGCCGCCCGGCGGTTCGATTCACGGTTGACCGTCTGCCTGCGTCATGCATTGAGCGTGCCAGCGCGTCGAAGCGCGTCCGTGGCGGGTTCGCCCTGGGTGTGGCCGCGAGCGGGAGCGGATTATTTACAAGCCGGCGGCAAGTTTTGGACACGCATTCCGTCAGCCGTGAAGCCTGCCGGATCGTCAACCGTCAGCGCTTCGCATCGATGCGGTCGACGGCCGAACGATCGAGAAAGGCGGTCGTCAGTGCCGGCAGGTGGCGCAGCAGCCACGCGGCCATGCCGCGCTCCTGTTGCAGGATCCGTTCGCAGCAGGCGTGGATCTCCGCTTCGCCGGCCGCCTGCGCGGCCGCGGCGAGCGCCGTATACGCGGCGATCTCGACATGCGCGAACGCGTACCCGGCCAGCGCTCCCTTCACCACTTCGTCGACGGCCAGCATGCCGCTCGCGATCCGGCCATACGCGGCAATGCGCGCGGCCAGGTCCTTGATCGCGGACGGCGTCGTGCCGAGCCGCATCAGGCACGCTTCGACGAGCGCCTGCTGGCCGAGCGTGTCGTCGAGATGCTGGCGCAAGCGATCCTGCAACTGCGGATAGTGATCGAGCCGTTTCAGTTGCGCGGCGAGCAGCATCTCCGCCTGCCGCTCCATCGCATACGCATCGCGCAGCCAGTCTTCCAGGTGTTCGCGCGGATTCGCCATCGGTTTCCTCCGGCCGCACAGCGGGGCGGCATGCCGTGCGCCGCATTGGACGGCGCGCTGCACGGCGCAGGCGATCCCGCGCGCATGCCGGGGTGAGGTACGGGCGCCGGGTCAGTACTGCATCAGCGGCGGCGTGCCCGGCAGCGGCCGGTCACCCTGCGCACCGGTCGAGCCGGTCGACGGCCCGTCGGCCGCTTCGCCGCCGGCCGTGCCCTGCGGCATCATCGTGCCCGGCGCCGGGCGCGTATCGCCACGCGTATTCGCGTCGGGCATCGTCGTGGTCGACTGTGCGCCGCGGCTGTCGGGTGACGCACCACGGGCGCCGTAAGGGCCGTTCGCCGGTTGCGTGCATGCACCCAGCGCGCACACGGCGGCACACGCAAGGACGCCCATGCGTATCGTGTTCTGGATCGGGTTCATCGAAATCCTCCCTGTGACCGGCATCTCATAGCCGGTTGAAACGGAAATCGCCGGCGTACGCGGTGGGGGCGCGGCGCGCCATCATCGCGTCGAATTCCACCGCCACGCGCGTGAGCGCACGGCGCTGCGCGTCGATGCCGGCCTGCTCGAGCGCGGCGAACGCGTCGGCGTCGAACGCCACGGTCAGCGACGCCGGATGACCGTCGACGCGAAAGCCGATATGCAACGCGCCGAGCGGCTTTTCCTCGATATGGAACGGCATCGCGCGTGCCTCGAAATGGCGGCCGAGCGTTTCGGCGATGTCGCGCAATACGCCGGGTTTCAAGCGGATGCTCATGACCATGCCTCGTTGCGCGTTCGCGGGACCGCGCCGATCGGCGGCGTATGCACGGGCGGCTCACGCTCCGGCGGGGCATGCCCCGGCGGGTCGCCCTCGGGTTGCCGGTACGGCTCGGGCAGGTCGGGGGGCACGTCGTCGGGATCGGGCGGTTCCGGATCCGGCCCGATGCCGGGTAGCGGCGGTTCGGGCCGCTGCAGCCACTGCGCTGTGTCAGGTGTCATCGGCACTCCTTCCTTGCGGGGTCGGCGGGTCGACAGCGGGCGCGACCTTCGCCTGCCCAGGGTGCGCAAGCCGCATGCCGTCCTTCTCGCCATCCGCGTGTCCGCCGCGACGCGCACGCGGGTGCCGCGATCGGCCTGCCGTGCCTTCGCTACACCGTCCGCTGCAAATCTTGCAACGGCGCGGCTACGCGTCGAACGCGGCCATCACGAGCCACAGCTCGCGGCCGTCATCGCGTACCTGCGCGGCGAGCGCATACGAATCGGACGGCTCGCACGCACGCTGCAGCGCGAACCGCGCGGGCTCGGTCGAGCCGAACGTCTCGCCGCCGAGCGGCCTCACGTCGGCCTTGCCTTCGAACATCCGGCGCTCGGGCCGGTAGATCAGCGGTTCATGCTTCCATTCGTTGAAATGGCTCTTCAACGAATCGAATCCGCCGCCGCATACGTTGACCTCGTAGCGCACGCCCGGTCGTCGTTTCGGAATCGTCATCGTGCCTCCCGCTCGATGTAGACGCGGCCGGCACCGGTTGCGCCATGCGTCATCGTCATCGTCATCGTCATCGCCATCGCGGCAAGTCGCGTGCCGCGTGCGTCCGGCGCATCCCGGCGCAGGCCGGGCATGGCCGTTGCGGGTGGGACACGCCATCGGCATCGACATGGAGGCTTGCGATGAAGGATTCGACCCGGACCGGCCACGACGCGCCGGCACACGAACGGCAACCTGATCCGTCGCCGCCGCTCAAGCACCACGACCGCGCGCGGACGCGCCATTCGGAACGCCATATCGACAAGCAGCTCGAGGACACGTTTCCCGCGAGCGACCCGCCCGCGACCGGCGGCGTCACGCGCATCGAGCCGGACACGCCGCCCGGCACGCACGACGAGGGGCCGTGGCAGGACAAGCGCGAACGCGGCGACGCGTGAGCGCCCACGGCACGTGGCTTGCTGATTTTGTGCGGCCCATTTCGATCCATTGCACTACCGAACTCGAGAGGAGAAATTCATGCATCGCGTCAACGAAATCATGTCGCAGGACGTCGTGCACATCGCACCGACCGACTCGATCCGTCATGCCGCGCAACTGATGGAGCGCTACGACATCGGCGCCCTGCCCGTGTGCGACAACAACCGGCTGATCGGGATGGTGACGGACCGGGATCTCGCGGTGCGCGCGATTTCGGCCGGCAAGCCGCCGGAGACGCGCATCCACGAAGTCGCATCAGGCCCGATCGAATGGTGTTTCGACGACGATTCGCTGGACGAGATCCAGCACTACATGGCGGACGCGCAACTGCGCCGCCTGCCGGTCGTCGATCACGACAAGCGGCTGGTCGGCATGCTGTCGCTCGCGGACATCGCGACCCGCATGGCCGGCCCCGAGCGGGACGATCTCGCGAACACGCTCGAGGGCGTGTCGCAACCGAAGCAGACGTGACGGAGCGACCCTCGCCCCGTCCCGACCACCCCGCGCGACCCGCAGGGCCCGCCCCCGGGCACCGTCGCGCCCCATGCAGCCTGGAGGACACCATGCAGACTTCCGATCAAGGTCAAACCCGCATCATCGGCAAGGGCGCCGCGACGGCGGCCGGCCCTGGCCCCGACGTGATGGCGGCCGATACGCTGGAAGGCGACAAGGTCTATACGACCGACGGCGACGACGTCGGCAAGATCAAGGACATCATGCTCGACGTGCGCTCCGGCCGCGTCGCCTACGCGGTACTGTCGAGCGGCGGCATCCTCGGCATCGGCGACAAGCTGCACGCGATCCCGTGGAGCGCGCTCACGCTCGACACCGAGCGCAAATGCTTCCTGCTGTCGGTGTCGTCCGAGCGGATCCGCAACGCACCGGGGTTCGACAAGGACCACTGGCCGGCGATGGCCGATCCGCAATGGGCGACACCGCTGCACGAGTTCTACGGCAGCACGCCGTACTGGAGCGCCGGCGACGAACTCGGGCTGACCGACCCGACCGAGGACCTGAACGATCCGCGCTCACGCGACCGTCTCTGATCGCGTTTTCGCGCTGCGCCGGTTCGGCGGCGCAGCCGCGTCGAACGCCCCGCCCGCGCGGGGCGTTTTTCTTGCCGGGTGTCGCGGGGGCGTATTGCAGATGATCCGGCCGTGTACGGGCGCCAGCCCGGCTCGAACGATGCGGAACGGCAGTTGCTGTACAGGTCGAATCGTCGTACCGGAGCCCCTCATGCGCGTCACGCTGCGCTTTCGTTTCTGTCCCGCCCCGCTGGCGTGCGCGACATGCCGCGCCCCGGGCCGCACGGGCGTCGTCACATGACGCGCCAAACGCCGCCGCCCGCCGACGACGCACCGGCGACACTCGGCGCATGCCGCCGCTGCGCGTTGTGGGAGCATGCGACGCAGCCGGTGCCCGGGGCCGGCCCCGTCGACGCGACGATCATGCTGGTCGGCGAGCAGCCGGGCGACCAGGAGGACCGCAAGGGATTGCCGTTCGTCGGCGCGGCCGGGCGCATGCTGAACCGCGCACTCGATGAAGCCGGGATCGAGCGCGCGCACTGCTACCTGACGAACGCGGTCAAGCACTTCAAATGGGAGCCGCGCGGCAAGCGGCGGCTGCATAAAACGCCCGCGCAACGCGAGGTGGCCGCGTGCCGCTACTGGCTCGAACGCGAGCTCGACGCGGTACGGCCGCGCGTCGTCGTCGCGCTCGGCGGCACCGCGTTGCGCGCGCTGCTGCAAGACAACGATGCGACGCTGGAGGCCGCACGCGCGCCGGTTCGCACGGCGCAAGGCCTGCTCGTCGTCGCCACCTATCACCCGTCGTACGTGCTGCGCACGCGCGGCGCCGATTCGCGCGAGCATGCGTACCGGACGCTCGTCGACGCGTTGCGCACCGCATCGCGCCTGGCCGGCGAACCCGACCGCGACGGCGACCTCGATCGCGACAACCGGCCCGGCGCACGCGGAGGCACCCGATGAGCGCGCCCGGCGACGACGTGCAGCCGGCCGCGGACGCCGCGCCGCGCAACCCGACACCGTGGTACCGGCGGCTCGGCCCCGGCCTGCTCGCGGGGGCGTCCGATGCCGATCCGAGCAACATCGCGGTCTACGCGCAGGCCGGCAGCCAGTTCGGCTTCAACATGCTGTGGATGATCGTCGGCACGCTGCCGATGATGGTGGCCGTGCAGCTCGCGTCGGCGTTCATCGGGCGCCGCAACCGCGCGGGCCTCGTCGCGGGCATTCGCGAGCACTACTCCGACCGGCTCGCCAAGGCGCTGATCGTGATGGTCGCGATCGTCAACGTCGTCAACGTCGGCGCCGATCTCGCGGCGATGGGAGACGCGACGGCGCTCGTCGCTGGCGGGCGCAGCTACTGGTACGCCCCGGCTTACGGGGTCGCGTCGCTCGCGCTGCAGGTCGTGCTGTCGTACGAACGCTATGCGCGCTGGCTGAAATGGATGACGCTCGGGCTGATCGCCTACGTGCTCGAACTCGGCTTCGTGCGGATCGACTGGCACGCCGTACTGCACGCGATCGTGCTGCCCCGGATCGAATTCACGCATGCGTATGCCACCACGACGGTGGCCGTGCTCGGCACGACGCTCAGCCCGTACCTGTTCGTGTGGCAGGCCGCGCTCGAAGTGGAGGAAACGGCATCCGGGCAACCCGACACACGCCGCGAGACCGAGCGGCGCGTCACGTTCGACACGTGGGTGGGCATGATCGTCACGAACGCGGTGTCGTTCTGCATCATGGTGATCGGCGCCGCCGTGTTCTTCGCGCACGGCCGGCACGACATCGGCAGCACCGCGCAAGCCGCCGAGGCGCTGCGGCCGATCGCCGGCGAAGCCGCGTTTCTCGTGTTCGCGTTCGGCATCGTCGGCTGCGGGCTGCTCGCGATTCCCGCGTTCGCGGGCAGCGCCGCGTATGGCTGCGCGGAAGCGTGGCGGTTCCGCGAAGGGCTGAACGAGCCGGTGCGGCGTGCCCCCGCGTTCTATGCGGTGCTGGCCCTGTGCGTATTCGCCGGCATCGCGATGTGCGCGAGCCCGATCGACCCGATCAAGGCGCTGTACTGGAGCGCGGTGCTCAACGGCATCGCGGCGGTACCGATGCTCGTGCTCGTGATGCTGCTGTCGCAGCGGCGCGAGGCGGCCGGGCAACCCGGCAGCGGCATCGTGTCGAAAACCTTCGGCTGGCTGGCGGTCGCGCTGATGGCGGCGTCGGTCGTGACGATGGTCGTCGACCTAGTGACCTGAGCCGCGCATCGACCGTTCATGGCGCACACCACTTTCGTCGCGCCGGGCCGGGCTGACCGCCTCCCGCCAAGCCCGGCCCGCCGCACTTACATCATCTTGCCGCGCGACTTTTCGGCGCGCGCCGCGTCCGCCGCCGATTCGACCTTCTTCACTTCTTCCGGCGGCGGCAGCACCGCCTTGAAGCCCATCGACTGGATCCACATCTCGCGCGCCCAGCCCCGCGTGTGATACAGGTGATGATCCTCGTCGGCCTCGACCTCGTCGTGCGCGTCCTTCAGCGTCTTCGCGGCATCGCCCGACAGTTGGTCGGCCGCATAGCCGATCAGCTCCCAGTTCAGGTGATCCTTGGTCTCGGCGAGCACCACGCACTCGGCCGCGACGACCTGCGCGACCGCCGGCTCGGCCTGCTTCCGCGCCTGCTCGATCGTATGCACGAGCGCCTTGCCGATGGCCGCCACCGCGCTGCGGCCCGGCGTCTGCGCGTCGGGATCCATGCCGAGCGTGTCGAACACCTTGCGCAGCACCTCCTGGTGATGCAGCGTCTCGCGGTGGTACTTCTCCCATTCCTTGTGCAAATCCTCGTCGGTCGCGCATTGCAGCGCGGCTTCGTAGATCTTCGCGCCGCCAAGCTCGGTTTCGTATGCCTGGCAGAGCAATTCGCGGATGCCTTCATGCTTCGGTTGCCGATGGGCCATGACTGACTCTCCAAAAAGACGGGCCGCACGCGCGGCCCGGGGTTGAACGGGCACGCGTTACTGCGCGCCCACCTTGCGTTCGAGCACCTGCGCCATGCTCAGGTGATGCCGCAGCGTCGGCAGCGTGGTGCTCGCGAACTCCCTCAATTGCGGATCCCGCCCGTTGCGCGCTTCGCCTTCGAACAGCGCGACGGCCTTGCGGTGCGCAGCCGGACCGACCGCCGCGACGTACGCAACGTCGAAGTCGCGACCGTGCTTGCCGCGCAGCGCCTCGACGTCGGGGTCCTGGATCTGCTCGACCTGCGGCTTCATGCCCTGGCGCGTGGCAATCTCGTTCAAGCGCGCATTCGCCTTGCCGTGATCGGCCACCATGCGCTGCGCGAAGGCGCGCACGTCCGGCGACTGCGCCTGCCGCAGCGCAAGCTGGCTCGCCTGCATCTCGGCCTTGCCGGCGATGGCCGCCTTGTCGACGAATTCCGCGTCGCCGCCTTGCGGCGCTTTCGCGATCATCGCGTCGCCCGCGCCCGACGACGGGTTGATCACGCCGCCCGGCACGTGTGAATTCGATGCGGGCGGCTCGCTCGGCATCTGCGCGCGGGCGAGGCCGCCGGCGGCGAGCAGGGCCGCGGCGAACGCCGCGATCGTCCAGTGGGGTCGTTTCATGGGCTTCCTCCTTGCATTAGGCGAGAGACGGCCGTCAGCCGCCGACGATCGAGCCGCCGTTCGGGTGCAGCGTCTGCCCGGTCATGTAGCTCGCGCCTTCCGACGCGAGCAGCACGTAGCAGCCGATCAGTTCGTCCGGCTGCCCCGGCCGCTTCAGCGGCACGTTCGCGCCGAACTTCGCGACCTGCTCGGCGGTGAACGTCGATGGAATCAGCGGCGTCCAGATCGGCCCGGGCGCGACCGCGTTGACGCGAATGTCGCGCTCGGCCAGCTCCGCCGACAGCGACCGCGTGAACGCGACGATCGCGCCCTTGGTCGCCGAGTAGTCGGGCAGCGTCGGATTGCCGTGATACGCGGTCACCGACGCGGTGTTGACGATGCGTCCGCCGTGCTTCATGTGCGGCAGCGCGGCCTGCGTGCAGAAGAACATCCCGTACACGTTCGTGCGGAACGTGCGTTCGAGCTGTTCCTCGGTCACGTCCTCGATGCCCGGGCGCGGATGCTGTTCGCCCGCGTTGTTCACGAGCACGTCGAGCCGCCCGAGCCGCTCGACCGTGCGCGCCACTGCATCGTGCGCCTGCCGGCGATCGCCGACGTCGCACATGATCGCCTCGCAACGCCGGCCGGCCTGCTCGATCAACTGCTTCGTCTGCGCGGCGTCGTCGGACTCCTTCAGGTAGACGATCGCGACGTCGGCCCCTTCCTTCGCGAAGCCGATCGCGACCGCGCGGCCGATGCCGCTGTCGCCGCCCGTCACGAGCGCGACCTTACCGGCGAGCTTGCCGCTGCCGACGTAGTCGGCCGCCGAGTCGCGCGGCTGCGGATGCATGTCGCGCTCGGTGCCCGGCTGATGGTCCTGCTTCTGAGGCGGCGGTGTCTGTGCAGTAGTCATGGGTGCGTTCCTCCCTGAACGGTGTCGTCAATCGCTCGCAAGCGGCGTGCCGCGCACGGCGGCGACGTCGTTGCGCGCGCAACGCGACGAACGGGCGTAAAAAATTCAGCGTGGGGGGTCGCTCGATGCAGGCTCGCCGGGCCGGCGTACCGGATCGAAGTCACGCCACTCGCCGTCCCGCCAGTCGCCCTCGACACGCTCGATCGACGACGCCCCGGTCGCGCGCAGCACGTCTTCCGCGGTATTGGCTGTGTCGGGCGCCACGCGCACCGCGAGGATCACGCCGGATTCGCTCCGCGCGAGCGTGCCCTTGCCCTCGGCCTGCTCGCCGCGCATCCGGCCCAGCGCGCCGCCGAAGGCGCCGAGATACGCGCCGGCCAGCGCGGCGGCGGCCGGCACGAACCAGTAGCGCACGCCGATCACATAGACGATGAGGCCCACGACGATACCGATCACCACCCCGCGGATCGCGCCGATCATCGCGCCGCGCCCGCCCGGCTTCGCCGCCGTGTCGGCATAGACGTCGCCCCCGATCGGAAAGCGCGCATGCTGTCCGGCCGGATTCAGGAAGAAGATCGATACGTCATCCGAACCGAACGCGCGCTCGTAAAGGTGGCGCGCCCCACCTTCCGCTTCGTCGAACGTCGTGAAGCGGCCTGCGACGATCATCGCCATGGTCGTGCTCCTCGTGACGGGGGTGGCGCCGCGTGCAATCGCACGCGGCGCGACGGGTCGGCGCTCACATCAGCCGCCCGAGTTCCTTCGACACCGACGCCGGCGTACCGTATTCGCGATCGGGAATGCGGCGGAGCATGTCGATCACGCCGGGATCCGCATGCGAGCGTTCCGCGCACTCGACGACCGCCGCCTTGCTGGCCGGATAGTCCATGCCCTTCAACGCCTTCTGCACGTCGATCGGGCTCGGCGCCTTGCCGTGGCCGCCCTGATGGCCGCCCTTGTCATGGTCCTGCTGCGTGCGCTCGCCTTCGTGCGCGCGCGAGTGGCTGTATTCGTGGCCCGTATGCTGTCGGGATGTCATGAAAATCTCCTTGGGGATGAACGAAATCACGTCGACGCGCGGCGCGCACGCGCCAGCGCGGCGACCACCAGCGCCGCCGCACCGAGGGCAAGCGCCCCCGCCACCTTCGGCCGCTGAACGACCGTGTTGTAGGCGCACCCGCGCAGCACGGGCCCGTCCATGCCTGCGCGCTCGTGCAGCGCATGGCGCGGCTCGTACAGCGCGTTGTCGTCGCGCGGGCGGGCCGGGCGATCCGTGCGCTGGCTGCGCCAGAACAGCCGCGACGCGATGCGATCGAACAGGCGCGGCACGTGATACGCGCTCGCCGACGTGAACTTCGCCGCGCCGCCCACGAACAGCGTGCGGCGCGGATGCGCGGCCGCGAACAGGATCGCGTCGGCCACCAGTTCCGGGTCGTAGATCGGCGGCGGCAGCTTCGCCTCGACGTTCATGTAGTTTTTCGCGTGCATCACGAACATCGTGTCGATCGCGGCCGGCTTGATCAACGTCACGGACACCGGCAGGTGGTCGCCCTCCATCTCGAGCCGCAGCGAATCGGTAAAGCCCTTCACCGCATGCTTCGACGCCGCATACGCGCTCTGCAACGGCACCGGCGCGTCGGACGCCTCGCTGCCCATGTTGATGATCGCGCCGCCGTGAAAGTCGTCCTTGCGCCGGAAGTGGTCGGCCGCCACCAGCGAGCCGTGCACGACACCCCAGTAGTTGGTGTCGAACAGCTTGCGCTGGTCGTCGAGGGGCACCGCGGAAGCCGGGCCGAAGATCGATACGCCGGCGTTGTTGATCCACGTGTCGAAACCGCCGTAGGTCTCGACGGCCTTGGCGGCCGCGCGCTGCAGATCCTCGAGATTGCCCACGTCGCCCGCGACCGCCACCGCGAGATCGCCATGCTGGCGCAGTTCCTCGCACAACGTATCGAGCGCGGCTTCGTTCCGCGCGAACAGCACCAGCTTCGCGCCGCGGCGCGCGGCCTTGCGCGCGGTGACGAGGCCGATACCGCTCGTCGCGCCGGTGATCACGATCGTCTGCTCGCCGACCGGTTTGAGCATGCAGTTCATGGCTGGACTCCTTGTGCGGCGCGGCCGCGGTCACTTGGCCCGGATCGTCAGCTGATCGCGCACGTCCTGTACGCCGTCGACCTGCTTCACGACGCTGACGGCCTGCGTGCGCTGCGCCTCCTCGGGCACGCTGCCGGTGAGCGTCACGATGCCGCGCCGCGTCTTCACGTGGATGTCGCCGGACGACAGCCCGTTCGTCCCGACCAGCTCGGCCTTCGCCTTGGTCGTGATCGTGGCGTCGCGGATCTTCGTGCCGGTCGTCGTATGCGACGACGCTGACATCGACGCGGCACTGTCGTCGCCGGCGGCGAGCGCGTTCGGCGCGATCACCGCGCACGCCGTGGTGGCGGCGATCGCGATCGCCATGCCGGCGCGCATTGCATTGCGACGGCGGATCCTCGAGGAACGGGCTTGCAGCGGAAATGCCTTCATCGTGACCTCCTTTCGTCGAGCCGGGATAGCCGGCGGGTGAGCGGGACAGCGCAAGTCGCGTGCCTCGGTGCCGGTGCGGCGCCGCCGCGGGATCGCCCGATCAGACGCCCTTTCATCCAACCCGTTGTAATTTTTTCGGTATCCCGACGGGGGGCGCCACGGGCAACGCACCGGGTACGCCGCTTGCCGAACCACCGGCAACGGCGGCCCATCCCCGCGGCCCCGAGACCGGGAGCAACACCATGCAAAGAATCGCGTTGATCAGTGAGCACGCATCGCCGCTGGGGGTGATCGGCGGCGTCGATGCCGGCGGGCAGAACATCTACGTCGCGAACGTCGCGAAGCAACTGGCCGAGCGCGGCCTCGACGTCGACGTCTATACGCGCTGCGACAATCCGCACCTGCCGGAAGTCGTGCCGATCGGCACGCACATGCGCGTGATCCACGTACCGGCCGGGCCACCGACCGACGTGCCCAAGGAACGGCTGCTGCCGTACATGGTCGCGTTTGCGGACAGCATGGTCGCGCGCATGCGGCGCGAGCCCGACCCGGTCGACGTGATGCACGCGAACTTCTTCATGTCGGGCGACGCGGCATTGCGCGTGAAGCGACAGCTCGGCATCCCGCTCGTCACGACCTTCCATGCACTCGGCCGCGTGCGCCGGCTGCATCAGGGCGACGCCGACGGTTTCCCCGATGCGCGCTTCGCGATCGAGGACACGCTCGCGCGTCGCTCGGACCGCATGATCGCCGAATGCCCGCAGGATGCGCTCGACCTGACGACGCACTATCGCGCCGACGCCGCGCGCATCGAGATCGTGCCGTGCGGCTTCGACGTGCGGGAACTCAGGCCGACGCCGCGCATCGACGCGCGCGCGCAGCTCGGCTGGCCGCAGGATGCCTTCGTCGTGCTGCAGCTCGGCCGCCTCGTGCCGCGCAAAGGCATCGACACGGTGATCGACGCGCTGGCCCGCATGCCGCGCGACCCGCGCCGGCCGACCCACCTTTATATCGTCGGCGGCAGCCAGGCCACGCCCGACCCGGCCCGCGACCCGGAGCTCGCCCGCCTCGCCGGGCTGGCGCACGAGCTGGGGATCGCCAATCGCGTGACCTTCGTCGGCCGGCGCGACCGCGACACGCTGCACCTGTACTACAGCGCGGCCGACGTGTTCGTCACGACCCCGTGGTACGAGCCGTTCGGCATCACGCCGGTCGAGGCCATGGCCTGCGCGACGCCGGTGATCGGCAGCCGCGTCGGCGGCATCCGCACGACGGTGGAAGACGGCAAGACCGGCTATCTCGTGCCGCCGCGCGATCCCGCCGCGCTGGCCGCGCGGCTCGTCCAGCTGCGCGCGCAACCCGATCTGTGCGCGGCGCTGGGACGCGCCGGCTACCTGCGCGCACATCGGTTCTACACCTGGCAAGGCGTGGCCGACCGGCTCGTCGACATCTATCGCGACGTCGCGCGGCCGCGCAGCGCCGGCGCGTCGGCCGGCACCGGTCGCCGCACGCCCGTGTCGATCACCTCGGGCGCGCTCGCCCATCGCAAGGAGAACGCATGATGAAGGGCCATGATCGCAAACGCGTACTCGTCGCCGGCGGCGCCGGCTTCCTCGGCTCGCATCTGTGTGAACGCCTCGTGACGGACGGTCACGACGTGCTGTGCGTCGACAATTTCTACACGGGCGCGAAGGACAACATCGCGCATCTGCTCGACGCGCCGACCTTCGAACTGATGCGGCACGACGTGACGTTTCCGCTCTATGTCGAGGTCGACGAGATCTACAACCTCGCGTGCCCCGCGTCGCCCGTCCACTACCAGCGCGACCCCGTCCAGACGACCAAGACGAGCGTGCACGGCGCGATCAACCTGCTCGGTCTCGCGAAGCGCGTGAAGGCGCGCATCCTGCAGGCGTCCACGAGCGAGGTGTACGGCGACCCCGACGTCCACCCGCAGCACGAGCAATACTGCGGCCGCGTGAACCCGGTCGGCCTGCGCGCCTGCTACGACGAAGGCAAGCGCTGCGCGGAAACGCTGTTCATGGACTATCACCGCCAGTACGGCGTCGACGTGCGGATCGCGCGCATCTTCAACACGTACGGCCCGCGCATGCATCCGGCCGACGGCCGCGTCGTGTCGAACTTCATCACGCAGGCGCTCGCCGACGCGCCGCTGACCGTCTACGGCGACGGGAGGCAGACGCGCTCGTTCTGTTACGTGGACGACATGGTCGATGCGCTGATCCGGCTGATGAATGAGCCGGGCGACGCGAGCGAGCCGGTCAATCTCGGCAGCGACGCCGAAATCGCGATGCTCGACATCGCGCGCGAGGTCGTGCGGATCGTCGGCGCGACGGTCGCGATCGAGTTCCGGCCGCTGCCGTCCGACGATCCGCGCCAGCGGCGGCCGAACCTCGAAGCCGCGCAGCGGCGCCTCGACTGGCGCGCGACCACGCCGCTCGCCACCGGGCTCGCGCGTACCGTGCGGTACTTCATTCACCGGCAGGCCGCGCATCACCCGCCCGGCGATCTCGTGCGCAGCACGCAGATCGCGTCGCACCTGCTCGCGCAGGCCGATATGCCGCGCCGCCCGGCACCGGCGCAGTGACGACGCCGGCGCGTCCGGTGCGCGCCGGCCGTCAGACGTCGCGCTTCGTCACGAGCATGATCTTCTGCGCCAGTTCGCGCACGTCGACCGGCTTGCACAGATAGCCGTCGAAGCCGGCCTCGAGGGCGCGGCGCTCATCCGCCAGGCCCGCGTGCGCGGTGACGGCGAGCACGCGCAGGTTTCGCGTGTCGCCGTTGCCGTCGCCGTCGCCGTCGCCGTCGCCGTCGACATTGCCGGCCCCGCGCCGCAGCGCGTCGAGCAGCCAGAAGCCGTCTCCGTCCGGCATCGCGAGATCGGACAGCACGACGGTGGGCTGCAGCCCGGCGGCCATCGCGAGCGCTTCGCGGCCCGACGACGCCACCGTGACGGCCGCGCCGAACGTCGTCAGCGCGGCTGTCAGGCTCGCGCGCGTCGTCGCATCGTCGTCGACGATCAGGATCCGCTGCGTGGCGAGCCCGAGCGGCGCCTGACGGTCGCCCGCCTGCGCGAGCCCCCACGCCATCACGCCGGCCGGCTGCCAGCCGGCCGGCAGCGTCACCGTGAACGTCGAGCCGAGATCGCGGCCCGCGCTTTCGGCCGTCACGGTGCCGCCGTGCAGCTCCGCGATATGCCGCACGATCGACAGCCCCAGGCCGAGCCCGCGCCGCGACGACGCGGGCGAATCGTCCGCACGGCGGAACATGTCGAAGACGTACGGCACGAACTCGGGCGCGACCCCCTGCCCCGTATCGGCCACGGTCAACACCGCATGCGTGCCGTTGCGCACCAGCCCGACATGCACGCTGCCGCCGCCCGGCGTGAACTTGAGCGCGTTCGACACGAGGTTCGACAGCATTTGCCGCAACCGTTCGGCGTCGCCGGACACGATGAACGTGCTGGACCCGCAAGCGAATTCGAGCATGACGCCGGCCGACGACGCGGCCGTCTGGAACGTGCCGACCGAGTCGGAGAACAGCCGCGCGAGGTCGACCGGCGCCGCGTCGAGCCGCAGCTTGCCGGTCGCGAGCGACGACGCGTCGAGAATGTCGCCGACCATCCGCGTGAGCGAGCGCGCGCTGCGGTCGATCGCATCGATCGCCTGACGCTGCAGCGCGTGGTCGACCGAGTTGCGCAGCACCTCGACCCAACCGTAGATCACGTTCAGCGGCGTGCGCAGTTCGTGCGACACCGTGGCCAGCAGCTCGTCCTTCAACCGGTTCGACGTATCGGCCTGGTCGCGCGCATCGCGCGCCCCCTGCAGCGACCGCTGCGCGCGCAGATCATGGCGGCGCCGCGCACCGGTCTCGTGCAGCGTCAGCGACAGCGCAATGGTCGCGACCGCGTCGCCGCGCAACCGGCGCGCCGACACGGTCGCACGAAACCGCCGGCCGTCCCGCCGGACACACAGCAGCTCGACGGGCCCGACCGCGTCGCTCAGTTCATCGAACGATTCGGCGAACGGGCTGCGCCGCAGCCAGCGCATCGCGACCAGGCTTTCGAGCGAACGGCCGCGTGCGTCGTCTTCGTCATAGCCGAAAATCCGCTGCGCGGCCGGGTTCCAGCTGACGATGCGGCCCTCGCCGTCGACGCCGACGATCGCGTCGGGCGATGCGTCGACGACCGCTTGCTGAAGACGCGACGCATCGACCCGCGCGCGGTCCGCGCTGGCGTCGCGCACGATCATCACCGCGCCGTCGATGTTGCCGTGCGCGTCGCCGAGCGGCGACGCCACCTCGACGACCGGTACCGGATCGCCGCCCCCCACCGCGTGCAGCCAGTGCCGGTCGGAGGTCGCATGGGCGCCGCCGAGCGCGCGTTCGAGCGGGGTCGTCGGCACGCGGCGGCCTGCGTGGTCGACGATCCGCAGCACGTCGCGCGCGGCGCGGCCGATCGCATCGTCGGGCCGGCAGCCGACGAGCGCGGCCGCGGCCGCATTGAGGTAGGTGAGCCGCCCGTTCGCATCGGCCGCGATCACACCGTGCGGCAGTGCCTGCAACACGGCATCGAGCTGCCGCCGCGCGGCCGCCTCGCGCCGGCGCGCACGATCGTTCGTGAGCCGCGCGTGGTGCAGCATCGCCGCGAGCGCGCACACCAGCACGCCGACCAGCATGAACGTGCCGAGCTGCATGAGCCGATCGGGCAGCGGCTGCGTATAGGCCGCGGGATCCGAGAGGAACAACGTCCACACGAGGATGCCGCTGGCCACGGTCGACACGACACCGAACAGGAACGACGTCGCCCATGCCGCGGCCGCGAGCAGCGGGTAGTACAGCACGAACGGCAGGTTCACGCCGCCGAAGCGGATCGCGAGCGCCTGCAGCACGGTCGCGATCGCGACCAGCATCGCTGCCATCACGTAATTGCCGGCGCGCGGATGGGTCATTGCAATCATCGGACGCATTCCTGTCGCGCGCGTCCGGGCGCCCTCGGGCCAACGACGGCCGGGCACGATGCCTGCTCGCCCGGCTGGCCATCCACCAGGGAGATCATCTCGTGACGCCTGCCCCGACACGCTGGCTCGTCGTCTCGCCGCATCTGGACGACGCTGTCTTCAGTTGCGGGCGCCTGCTTGCGGCAGCGCCCGGTTCGATCGTCGTCACCGTGTTCGCCGGCATTCCGCCGCGCGATGCGCCGGCGCCGCCGTGGGATCGCCGCGCAGGCTTCGATCGCGCCGACGAAGCCGTGCGTGCGCGCCGCGACGAAGACCGGCGCGCGCTCGCACGGCTCGACGCGCGGCCGGTCTGGCTCGACTTTCTCGACGATCAATACGGCACGCCCGCCGCATCGGCGGCGATTGCCGCGCGCGTGGCGCGGGAGATCGACGCCCATGCCGGATTCGGCGTCCTCGCGCCGGCCGGCCTGTTCCACCGCGATCATCTGCAAGTGCAGCAAGCCGCGTTGTCGCTGCTGGAGCGCGCACGCGCGTCGCCCGACGCGGCGCGCGTGTGGCGCTTCTACGAGGACGTACCGTACCGCCGGATCGCGGGGCTGATGGCCCGGCGCGTGAGCGGCTGGCGCGAGCGCGGCTGGATCGCCCATCCGGCCGGCGCCCCGGCCGGCGACCGCGCGGAAGCCATCGCCGCGAAAGCCGACGCGGTCGCCGCGTATGCGAGCCAGGTTGCGTTGTTCGATCCTCATATGCGCGCCGATCTCAAGGAACCCGAAACATACTGGCGGCTCGAATGCGACGTCACGTTCGCGTAACCCCCGCGCGCCACGTTGCGCCGCCGCCTGAACCGCGCGTGACCGCCATCGTGCTGACGTTCAGACGACCGACCGGACTCGCGCACACGCTGGCCCGGCTCTCGTCGCTGCCCGACCGGCCCGCCATCGTCGTCGTCGACAATGCGGCGCAAGCCGACACCGCCGCGCTGATCCGCCACCGCTTTCCGCACGTCGTACTCGTGCAGGCGCCCGCCAATCTCGGCGCGGCCGGCCGCAATCTCGGCGTGGCCGTCGCCCGCACGCGCCACGTCGCGTTCTGCGACGACGACACCTGGTGGGCGCCTGGGTCGATGGAGCAAGCGGCGGACCTGCTCGACGCGTATCCGCACGTCGCGGCCGTCACCGCACGCGTGCTCGTCGGCGCCGACCAACGCGAAGACCCGACCTGCCGCCTGATGGCCGACAGCCCGCTCGACGCGCCCGTCACGCTGCCCGGCCGCCCGATCCTCGGCTTGCTGGCCGGCGCGACGGCGTTCCGGCGCGATGCATTCATGCAGGCAGGCGGCTACCATCCGCGCTACTTTCTCGGCGGCGAGGAAGCGCTGCTCGCGCTCGACCTGTACCGCGCCGGCGGATGGCTCGTCTATGCGCCGCGCCTCACGGTCCACCATGACCCGTCGCCGCAGCGCGACGCGCGCACGCGCGCACGCGTGACCACCCGCAACGCGATCTGGACCGCCTGGCTCAGGTGGCCGGCCCCGGCCGCGCTGCGGCACACCGTGCGGCTGCTGCCGCGCCTGTGGCGCGAGCGCATGCTCGCGCGCACGTTCGCGGGCCTGGCGTGGATCCTGCGTGAGCGCCGCACGATCCCGCCGCACGTGGAACGCCTGCGCCGCCAGCTCGAGCGCGATGCGCGTCGGGATGCGTGCAACGGAGCGTGAGCGCGGCGGCACCATCACGAATCCGGTTTTCCCGCATCGTCATCCAGTTGCGCGAGCCGGTTGTAGATCGTTTTCAGGCTGACGTCGAGCACCTCGGCCGCCTGCGCCTTCACGCCGCCGCATTGCGCGATCGTGCCGAGGATCAGCTTGCGGTCGACTTCCTCGAGCGGCGTGCCGAACGGCACGGTGACGCGATCGTCATGCGAATCGACCATGCTCGACAGTTCGTCCATGATCGGCGGCGGCAGCGTATCGATCAGGTCCGTATCGCTGAAGATGCTCGCGCGCTGCACGAAGTTGCGCAGCTCGCGCACGTTGCCGGGCCATGCGTAAGTCTTCAGCGCGTCGCGCGCGGCGGCCGAGAAGCGCAATGAACGGCCGCTTTCCTCGTTGTAGCGCTGCAGGAACGCATCGGCGAGCATCGGGATGTCGTCGCCGCGCTCGCGCAGCGACGGCAACGGAATCGGGAACACGTTGATCCGGTGGAACAGGTCGGGCCGCAGCTTGCCGTCGGCCATCGCGGCCTCCGGGTCGCGGTTGGTCGCCGCGACGATGCGCACGTCCACGTCGATCTCGCGCGTCGAGCCGA
>NZ_JAAGPH010000117.1:0-26000 GCF_017104705.1 Burkholderia sp. Se-20373
CGGTGCCGCACTGGCCGCGTCCGGCGCCGCGCCGGCCGCGGCGCAGCAGCCGGCCGCACCGCAGGGCGGCCTCTACAGCGACGCATCGCCGACCAACGTGCAGGACGCGTACAACGCGCTCAAGACGTACCTGATGCTGTCCGACAAGCGCCACGTCGAGCAGGCGCACCTGACCGACCAGCTCGCCCGCTTCTGGCGCGGCTGGCTCGAGACGAATCGCGGCAACATGCCGCGTGACGAGATGATCAAGAGCGCGGAGCGCATGATCTCGTTCTACCTGGCCCGCGTGAACGACGACGACTGGCCGATGATCGACGCGAACCTCGCGCTCGTCGACCAGACCCGCGAGAACCTGCGCCACGTCGTGCGCGGGATGCCGGCCCGCCAGCGCGTCTATGAGGAAATCAAGGCACGCGCGTCGACCCGCTTCGCGCCGATGACCATCGCGCGCATCGTCGGCGACGGCAACCAGGGGCTCGTGGCCGGCAGCTACGCGATTCCGGGCACGTTCACGCGCGAAGCGTGGTTCGACTACGTGCAGCCGGCGATCCGCGACGCGGCGACCAAGGAACTGCAGGCGAAGGACTGGGTGCTGAACACGTCGACGCAGGACGACCTGACGCTCGAGGGCAGCCCCGAGCAGATCCAGAAGACGCTGGTCGGCATGTACAAGACCGAGTACGCGCAGCACTGGCAGAAGTTCATGCAGGGCATCGCGGTGCAGGGCTTCAGCAGCTTCGGCCAGGCCGTCGACGGGATGAACCGCCTCGGCGACCCGCAGGATTCGCCGATCCGCAAGATCCTCGAGACCGCGTACGACCAGACTTCGTGGGACAACCCGTCGCTCGCGAACGTGACGATCAAGAAGGCGCAGACGGGCGTCGTGAACTGGGTCAAGCAACTGTTCTCGCGCTCGCCGGCCGGCCAGGTGGCGGCCGCCAACATCGACATCAACGGCAATCCGGCCGAGGTGCCGATGGGTCCGATCGGCCAGGAGTTCATCGGGCTCGCGCGGATCGTCGCGTTGCATGACGGCACGTCGATGCTCAAGGGCTACATGGAATCGCTGTCGAAGGTCCGCACGCGCTTCAACGTGATCAAGAACCAGGGCGACCCGGGCCCGGGCGCACGCCAGCTGATGCAGCAGACGCTCGACGGCAACGGGTCGGAACTCGCCGATTCGCTGAAGCTCGTCGACGAGCAGATGCTGACGGGCCTCACCGACTCGCAACGCAAGTCGCTGCGTCCGCTGCTGGTGCGGCCGCTGATGCAGGCGTTCGCGGTCGTGATCCAGCCGGCCAGCGCCGAAGTCAACAAGGTGTGGAACGCGCAGGTCTACCAGCCGTTCCAGAACTCGCTCGCGACGAAGTACCCGTTCGCGGCGAGCGCGAAGGTCGAGGCCGGCGCCGGTGAAATCGCGCAGGTGTTCGGTCCGGACGGCTCGATCGCGAAGTTCGTCGGCACGACGCTCGGGCCGCTCGCGGTGCGCCGCGGCGACACCCTCGCCGCCCGCACGTGGGGCGACATGGGCATCGGCCTCACGCCGGACTTCACGAACGGCTTCGCACGCTGGGTCGCGCCGCTCGCCGGCGGTGCGGCCGGCAGCGCCGCCGCGTCGTCCGAGCCGCAGACGGTGTTCCAGATCCTGCCGCAGCCGAGCACGGGCACGACGGAATACACGATCGCGATCGACGGCCAGCAGCTGCGCTACCGCAACACGCCGCCGCAGTGGACCAACTTCGTGTGGCCGAACCCGCAGGGCTCGCCGGGCGCGACGCTGTCCGCGACGACCTTCGACGGCCGCACGGTGCAGCTCGTCAACGAGCCGGGCCGCTACGGTCTCGAGAAGCTGATCAACTCGGCGCAACGCAAGCGCCGTCCGGACGGCACCTTCGACCTGACGTGGGCGCAAGGCAGCGTGAACGTGTCGGTGACGATGCGCATCATCAGCACGTCGCAACCGTCCGGCGGCGGCGGTGACCAGCCGCAGCAGCAGAGCCTGCGCGGCCTGCAGCTGCCGTCGTCGGTCGCCGACGCGAGCGCGGGCGCCGCGCAGAACGCAACCCAGACCGCCGGCACGGGCACGCCGGCCGCAGCGCCGGCCGTCGCGGCCGCCAACGCAACGCATGCCCAGGGGGCGCAATGACGCAAACCGTACAGGCGCAGATCGCCTACTTCGGCAAGATTCCGTCGCGCGGCGACTTCGTGAAGAGCCCGCACAACCCGCAGTTGCTGCAGACGCTCGACCGCTGGATCGCGCAGGCGCTCGAGCTGCTTGCGGAAGATCCGCGCTGGAAGCTCGTCTACGAGGATGCGAAACCGATGCATTTCGCGTTCCTCGGCTCGCGCAGCAAGCTCGCGATCGCGGGCCACATGGTCGCGAGCCACGACGTGTCGATGCGCCGCTTCCCGTTCCTCGGCGCGACCGCGCTCGAGGTCGACCGGCCGCTCGCGTTCCTCGCGCGCAGCCCGCTCGCGTTCGCGCGGCTGTGGTCGCGCGTCGCCACGCAGATCCCGCCGCTGCTCGGCAAGGACGAGCCGCCCGGCGCGCTGCAGGCGCTCGGCGACACGCAGGTGCCGATCGACGTCGGCGGCCCCGGCACGTCGCATGACGGCACCTTCAACGATTTCGTCGAGCACCAGACGCTGCACGGCCTCCAGGAAATGCTGCTCGAAAGCGGTCATCCGGTGCGGCTGCGCGGCGCGATGCTCGCGCTCGGCTCGCTGCTGCGGCCGGTGATGCAGAGCGGCTCGTCGCACATCGAGCGCGGCCTCACGCTGCCGCTGCCGGTCGATCCGTTCTATCGAAGCCTCGTCGCCGCGTTCTGGCTCGAACTGATCGCGCCGTTCGTCGCGCAGGCCGACTTCGAGCTCGCGATCTTCATCGGCACGATCGCCGAGCGCGAACGGCTCATCATCGGCTTCAACGGCGCGTCGGCGAAGACACTGCTGAGCGTCGTCGACCCGCAGACCTACGCCGCCCACAACATCGACATCGACGATCCCGAGTGGATCGACGCCCATGCGCAAAACGATCACCAGATCAGCAAGCTCGTCAGCTACCTCGACCAACCGCAACTCTCGCTGCGTGTCGCCATCGACGCGTTCCGCGAAGCGTTCATCGGAGGCTGACGGGATGCATCGCACGATTGAAGCCCGGCGCACGCGCTTTTCGGCCGCGCGCTCGCCCGCCGTCGCCGCCCTCCTCGCTGCCGGGCTCTTCGCCAGCGGCGCGGCCTTCGCGCAGAACACCGGCGCGACCGTCACGCCGGTCGGCAACGGCACGGTCGCGACCACCGCGCTGTCCGCGAACCCCGGCGCCGCGCCGGGGACGGCGTCCGGCGCCGTCGTGCACGGCACGGCCGGCACCGCGAACACCGTCACGCCGCCGCCCGCGACCGCGACGCCCGGCCAGGTGGTCGTCGGCGGCAAGGTGCCCGACGAGGCGACCAAGGCCGCCGTGCTGCAGAAGCTGCGCGATACCTACGGCGCGACGAACGTCGTCGACCAGATCGAGGTGGGTGACGTCGCCACGCCGCCGAACTGGAGCGCGAACGTGCAGAAGCTGCTCGGCACGCAGCTCAAGCAGATCAGCAAGGGGCAGCTGAAGATCAACGGCACGCAGATCGAGATGAAGGGCGAGGTGCACAACGAGGCGCAACGCCAGCAGCTCGCGAGCGACATGGCGAACACGCTGAACCCGACGTATACGATCAAGAACGGGCTGCGCGTGTCGGCGTCCGAACAGGGCGTGCTCGACCAGACGCTCGCGAACCGGACGATCGAGTTCGAGACGGGCAGCGCGACGCTCACGCCGCAGGGCAAGCTGATCCTCGACCAGATGGCGGCCGCGCTCGCGAAGATGCAGAACCGCACGGTCGACATCATCGGCCACACCGACAACTCCGGGAACCGCACGTCGAACATCGCGCTGAGCCAGGCGCGCGCGGATTCGGTGAAGGGCTACCTGATCACGAAGAGCATTCCGCCGCAGCAGATGACGACGACGGGCGTCGGGCCGGATCAGCCGATCGCGCCGAACGATACGGCGGATGGGCGGGCGCGGAATCGGCGGATCGAGTTTCGGGTGGGGCAGTAAATTTGCGGAGGGCGGCTCGCGATGAGCCGCCCCGGTGTCACGGGGTGTCAGCGGAACACGATCGTGCGCCGCTGAATGACGTCAATGTTTCGGCGGTGTCCCCTGGTAGCTTTGCGCCCATTGCTGGCTCTGCTTGCTCGCCTGTTCGATCCGTTCGGCGGTGAGATCGTCGCTCTTGCGCTGCTTGTCTTCCTTCGCATAGTCCGTCTTTCCGAACACGTCCTTGTCCCGTGTCCTGAAGTACAGTGACGGCGCGAGCACGTGATCCTGCCAACTCGTCAGCAACGTATCGTGGACGAGCATGTCGAACATCGCCATCACCTCGGACGGAAGCGGGTTCTTCCCCGCATACCCCTGCTCCCAGGCCTTGACCAGCGCCACTTCGTCCTCATTCAGCTCGACGTGGCGAGCAAACGCAGGCGCGAGGATCAGCGGCGTATAGGTCAGCTTGTTGTTGAACGACTGCGTGAAGCGGCGCTGCTGTTGGGCCTCGTATTCCGGCCGCATCTTCTCCCACTTGCCGGTCATCTCCTTCGCTTCCTTGTCGAGGCGCTGCCAGACCGTCGTGTAGTTGCTCGGCGGGACGTCACTCCATAGATCGTTGTAGCGCTTGTCCGCCGCCTGCTTCGCGAGCTTCAGCTTCTGGATCTCCGGCGAGTCCATCCGCTGGCTGCCCATCATCGCCCAGTCAAGCTTCGCCTTTGCGTCGCGCCGGTCGTAATCAGCCTTTTCGACGTCCTTGCGCCACTCGGTCGCCGGGTCGGTCACCGAGTGACGGAATTCCGGATCTTGGTATCGCACGGCGATCCAGCGCAGGAACACCTCCGCATGCGGCAGAAAGTTCACGCCCTGTGTATCCGGAACGACCTTGCGGTACGCGTCGACCAGCGCCTTGATCTTGTATTGCTTGCCTTCGTAGGTGATCGGCGTCGCAATCGAAAAGCGGCTGAATACGTCAGGCCGCCGCTTGGCCAGCGTTTCCATGTCAAGAAGCGCACTCCCGGCCTTGAGCGCTTCGAACAGCATGTCCCTGAGCGGAATGCGCATGAGCTCCGCATTGAAACCCAGCGAGCCATGCAACGAGCCGCCCGCGATATCGCTGCTCGTTCCCGGATAGAGTCGCTGCTCGGCACGCGTCTTCTCCAGGCTGTCGAGGCGCTGGTACATACGCATCTCGTGAGCGGCGGCGAAATGCACACATCGCTGAACGCTTGCGGGCACGGCCAGCGACCGGTCCTTGTAATTCGGCTTGATGGTTCCGAGAAACGGCAGGATGCCGATAATCTCGCCGGCCTCTTCCGACATGATCGACGACACCGCATCCAGCAGGCCGACGAACTTTATTTCCAGCGGTACGCCATTGATCGCAAGATCCTGGTCGTCGCGGCGTTTGTACTTGGTCGCCAGATCGTTGACGAACGTGCGTGCCAGGACGCAACCACGATCCGCGCCAAACACCGATACCTCGATCTTTCGAATCTTCGACGTCTGCCCCTTGACCGCCTCGATCGCCTTTTCCAACTGGTCCTTCGCGGCAACGAGCCGTGAATCGACACCGGTACCGAAATACGCGCTCATGACCTGGGAGTCGCGCACGATCGGTACGTTTTCGATCGCGATTCCCGTAATAACCTGACGAACTGTCGATTGCACGATCTTGAGAGGATTGCGCTTCAAGTCGTTCTTCGCGTTCCGGAACACGGCGATGCCGCCCGCCTTCGTGCGCTCCCAGATCCGCTCCGGCGACGCATCCAGCACGTTCGCGATGCGGCGCGCGGTTCGGGGAATGTTCTGGATGTCTTTCTTGAAGTCGTTGAACGCATTCAGCATCGGCCGAAACGAGAACTCCGAGGCGGACTGCTTGGCTGCCGTCGTCATGCGACCTTTCACGTCCAGTTGCTTGATCGGCTGGTTCACGCGAGCGACCGACTCCCCGACGCCCTTCGCTGCGTCGAGCACCTTCTTGCCGATCATTTTCCCCGCGGCGAGGCCGGCGTTGAGCCAGGCGTTCGACTTGGCATCCGCATTGAGATCCGTCCCGAGACCCGAATAGTAGAGCCGGAACCAGAACTGATTCACGGGACGATCGATGTCCGTGTTGATGCGGTGCGCATCGTAAAGGCGTGAAATGTTCGAGTACAGCCCGCTGTCCGGATCGTCCTCGTCCTTGCTGCGACCGAACGCATCGAAGAACACACCGATACGGATCGTCGCTCCGCACGGCAGACAGTCCCCTTTCGGATAGTTGGCCGTCGCCATCCTGTCGACGGCCATTCGAACACTCTGCGGCGTAGCATCGTCCGGATCGAGTCGAATGGCGTTTCGATCGTTAGCTCCGGCCATGACCATTCTCCTCACGTGGCGGCGGCACCAGCCCCGCTGGAATCGACGGCACCGCGACTGCCTGGAATTGGTTCTGCCCGAGCGCCTTCACAACCGCCGGCGACAGTGCGGCGGCCGCCTTCGCGAATGCGCCCGGCTTCCCCTTGCTCGACTGAATGAGTTTCTGCACCTCCGGGTGCGCGTCGAACCGGGGATTCACCAGCAGCGCGTAATACGCGTATTGCTCGAGGTCGCTCCGATCGGTGAAGCGGTACTTGATCCAGGCTTCCGCAACGGTTCTCGAAATCCGGCGATGCGACTGTGCGTCACTGTCCTCGTACTTCTTGTCGAGCCGCTTGCCGTACCGTTTCGTCAGGTCACGCGACACGTCGACGATCGGCAATCGGCTACTGCCCAGCATCTGACCGGGAAATGCCAATTCGACATGATGATCAGGATAGAAGTGAACCTCGAAAATGCGCGAGCCGATCGAATCCGGCTGCTTGGTCGGCGGGAACGAAACGTCCGCCTCCGCCTGCTGTTTCTTCACCTGCTCACCCGGCCGCCAGTCGTCGGCATCGTAATACGTCCACTGAACCTTGAAATCGGTGCCCTTCAGCAAGTAGCAACAGGCGATGCTGCCCTCGCCTGCCCCAGGTTCGAGATCGCCGCCGCCGCGTGCCTTGTTGCCGAACTGGTCGGTGATCGTGAACCGAACGAGGTTGTACGGCAGGTAATTCAGCGCCTCGGTCGAAATGCTGGTGTAGGTCGGATCGGACTTGCTGCATGCCGCCATCGACACGAACAACAAGCCTGCCGCGGCGACTCGCAACGCCGCGGAGAACCTTCCGCGAGCCGCGCGCGCACCACGTCGGCCTGGAACGATCGCACGGAATTCCGGTGCAGCGTATTGCATGACATCAGGCATAAGCACTCTCTTCACATGGCCGCGGCAGCATGCCGTCAGGACCTGCAGGCACGACGACCAGCTTGATATTTTCGTTCGATGAGTCGAACAGCGGCCTCTTAGGCATCCACGCCGTGCGTGTATCGACCTTGCCGTCGCAAGCGGCAATCGCAGACTTACGCCACACCGCTGCGTTCCTCCAGAAGGCTGCGATCGTAGTCGTCACGAATCGTATTCCACGTCGCGTCATCGATCGTCAACAGCGCATCGTCGAGACTCTTCTCTCCGCAAGACACGGCCACAAGACAAGCCTGCACTGCCGGATGCTCGTCGAATCGGGGGGCGACCTGCACGCCGGTCAATACGTAATACAACGCCTGCTGCTCGTCGACGATCCCGTAGTTGGCCGCGCGTGCCAGTTGCTCGACGACCCGCTCATACAGCTCCACATCCGACAAGTGCTCGACCACCGCCCCCATCGTCTCGCGAAACTTCAGCACGAGCTTGTCCGGATACCCGAGCTCGATCAACCGAGCGTGCTGCTGCTCGCCCAGGCCCGGCGCATCGCCCGCCAGCGCCGCGCCTTCGATCGCCGGCGCCTCATTGCGCCACACGACCTCGTCGAGCCGCCTATCGCGATATCGGATCTCGGTGAACGGCGCAACGAACTGCCGCGCCTGCGCATCGCTCCACACCTGCCGCAGACGTTCGAATACGTGGTTGTCGAAGAAAAACAGGTAGTACGAGCGACCATTGGGCAGCTTGTACTGCACATACCGGCGCAGATGCGCGTCGAGCGCATCGAACGTCCACGTCGACCAAAGCCACGTCACCGCATGCAGGTCGACTGCATCGAGCCACAGCTGACGCAGCAGCCGATGCTGCCCGCCATGCTCGTCGTCGAGCGCGTCGCGCTCGAACGCGATCAGGTACGGCGCGATATCCGTATAGGCATCGAGCCCGGTATCGCCCCAGAGCGACACATAGCGCAGGCCGCGCACCGTCGCGAGCTGCACATCCAGCTCCTGATAGCCGCGCGTATCGACGAGCACATAAAGCCGCATCGCCCTGCCGTCGTCGTCCGCATGCGCCAGCGAAGCCTTCAGTGTTTCCAGGAACGCCGGCCACGCCGGCTCGCGCGGATTCGGCACGGTGTCGACGGCTTCGCCTGGCTCGACGGCGTCGTCCCGATCGACCACATCGCCCGTGTCGTTGACCTCGTCCATCAATCCGCCTCGACCATCGATTCGCGCCCGCTATGCGCGTTCAGCACGCATTGCTTGCACGTGCCGCCCGGCATCGCGGGCAGCGGATACTGCATGCTCGTCGGCCCGCTGAACGGGTGCTGCGCGCCCTTGAAATCGATCTTCCCCGGCGCGTGAATCTCGATGTTGCCGCCCTTGATCCGGATATAGGCGCCGCCCGACGTCAGCAGGACCTCCTGCTTCGCGGCCACATCGACGGCCTCGGTCGCCGCCACCAGCTTCACGCTCTTCTGCGCGGTAAGCTCGATGTTGTCCGCGTGCGCCTGGACCTCGACGTTGCCCTTCGCGGCGAACAGCTTCATTCCGGCGTTCTGCGCGAACAGGCTGATGCGGTCGCGGATGCCGGCGATCAGCGACTTGCCGCTCGTGATGAAGGTGCTTTGACCGCTGACGATATTGGTCTGCCGGTCGCTCGCGAGGTGTACCGACTGCTGCGACGCCATCCCGATCCCCGCCGGACTCGCGAACAGCATCACCGGCTCCTTGAACGCATTCGCGTTCCCCGTCCCGCCGCCGGCGGTCCGGCCGCCCGACGACGCGCCCGCCAAGCTCTCCTGCGTCGCGTCGGTGAACGTCTTCAGCGCGTCTTGACCGTTGCCGAGGCTTTCCGCCTGATGCGCTTCGCTGACCTGCGACAACGATTCGATCAGCCCCTCGGCATTGACGAGCTGCTGTTGCGTCTCGCGCACGTCGAGCGGCTGGCTGTTCGCCTGCTTCGGATGCGTCGTGACGTACAGCCCCTGCCCGGCGCGCACGGCGCCGTATGCATCCGTGCGCAAGTCGAACCCCGAGCCGAGATACGCACCCCGCGTGTTGCCGTTCTGCTCGATCAGGTAGCCGAGATGCAACAGCGAATTCGAACTGCTGCTGAACAGGCGTGCACGGTTCTGGCCGGTCGCGTCGTCGAGCACCATCTCGTTGTGCCCCGACCCCGCATACTCCTTCGACCGGAAGCCCGACAGGATGCCGTCGCTATGCCACTGCGGCCTGGTTGCCCCGTTGTAGACGCGATGCATCACGATCGGCCGGTCGCAGTCCCCGCCGATGTAACCGATCAGCACTTCCTCGCCGACCCGCGGAATATGGACGGCGCCGTAGCCGCCGCCGGTATCCGACTGCACGACTCGCATCCAGCACGACGCGGTTTCGGTGCCCTCGTTCTGCCGATCCCAGACGAACATGACCTTGATGCGGTTCAGCGCGTCCGTATATACCTCTTCGCCCTTCGGCCCGACGACGACGGCCGTCTCGAGCTGCATCACGGGCTTCTTGTGCTCGAACGGGCTGCGATACGGCACCGTCGCACATTGCGCTTCGACCTCGACGAGATAGAACCCGGCCGAACCGTCTTCGTGCCCGACTTCGAACGCGGCCGCCGCACCGTACGCGGCTTTGGCCCGCGCGAGCCGCGCCTGCAGGCTGTGCGGGAAGTTCGCTTCGTGGTCCGACAGCGGCAAGTTGTTCTCGATGTAGCGTGTCACGCCGATCGCCGCGAACTCACGATCGCGCTCCGGATCGCGGTCGTGCTCCGGATGATCGACCAGCGCGAAGCGCCGGCCCGCATCGATCCCGCGTACGCCGCCCACGCCGAAGAAGCGTTTCGCGCGCGACTCCCATTCCTCGAGACGGATCTTCGACAGATGTTCGCCGCGGTCCTGGCCCGGATACGTGTAGGCGCCCGTGTATTCGTAGATTTCCGCCTGATCCGGCAGATCGCCCTGGCCGGCCTTGGTCGGCAGCATCGTGCCGTTCGGATTACCCACGGACGACGGCGACTTGTAGTCGAACGTGCGCGTCGTGTGCAGCGTGCTCTGCAGGGTCCTCGACGCAGCCCATTGCGTAAAACCGGTCGTTTCCGCGCCCGTTCCCGAGCGATCGAAGCCGACGGCCCTCGGCGCCAGCTCGTCGACCGCATGCAGATCGTCGGTAATGACGAGCGTATGCGTCTTGCCGTCGTCGGCATGCCGCCAGAAACCGAACAGCCCTTCGTCCTCCATCAGGCGATGCACGAAGTTCCAGTCGGTTTCGTTCTGGCGGCAGTACGAGCGCGACGGCAGCGGCTTCGACAACGCGAACTGATACCGGCCCTTGGCCTGAGGATGCGCGTCGAACACGTCGGCGAGGATCGCGTCGACGCTCTGATCCTGCCAATACCGCATGTCGCTGCGGAACTTGAGGAAGTACATCCACGACGCAAAGGTGAGCTGGTAGCTCGACAGGCCGCCGTCCGCGCCGAGCCGGCGCGCCGTATGGACATAGCCGTTGATCGGGCGATACGACCGGTCCGCTTGCTGGATCCACAGCGTCATCGGCTGCGCGATCAGCGTCTTGAGTCCGACGTCGCTCGCGGTGGACACGAGATCGAGCGTCACGCTGAAATCGCGCCCCAGTTCGGAACGGGTCATGGCCCGGCGCGGTACGAGCGCATGATCCGGCAACGACGGGATGTCCGTCTTCAGCAGGCGGTCCTGCTGAATCAGGCCGCCGCGAATCGCCTGCGCCAGTTCTGTCGCGTTCATGCGTCACTCACCTTCTTGTTTGCCGCGAACCCGCCGGGGCCCGCGCGCTCAGGAAAGAACTCTTCCCTCACCACACGACGGCGTCCGGGCTCGCGTCATGCGCGCCGCCAGCACATCGTCGCTCACGACTGCTCGTCCGGCCTCACACCGAGCAACTCACGAATATGCGACAGCGAGCCGTCGTCCTTCACGACGCTCTCGAGCCACTTGTGCAGCGGCATGTCGGCCCATTCGGCGGCCTTGTCGGCGAGATACGCGACCGGGCTGTGCGGCTCGGTCTGGCGGAAGTAACGGGCGACCGCGCGCAACTGGTCGACGGCCTGCGCACGGTTCTGGATGCCGGCGATCATCTGCGTCACCGGGGCGCGCGGAACGGGCTGCGGCTGCACGTGAGTGTCCTCCGTCTGGATCGGGTTGCCGAACACCGGCTCGATGCGCTCGGGCTGCGCCTGCTGCGCCGCCTGCGTGTGCGGCGCGCTGCCCGTATAGCCCTGCTCGCGCGCAAAGCGCTCGGCGAGCCGGTACACGGTCTCGAACGCATCGCGCGCCTGCCGGAAGCTCGGCGCCGAATCGCCCGCGCGCTCGACGAGCCGCTCCTCGAACGCATCGAGCGCGAATTCGAACGCCTTCAGGTTCGCGAGCAACGCGGTGTAGAACGCGATCGACGTCACGCGCCGCGACGAATCGATCTGCTCGATCGACGGCTTGCCGCGTGCGATGTCGTCCGCATGTTCGGGGTCGCGCTTGATGGCCTGCGCGACGTGCTGCGCCACTTCCCAGTCGAGCGTGCTGAACGCGTTCGACGCGCCGTCCGTCATCGGCACCGCGCGCAGCAGCTCGGCCGTGCGGCCGGACAGCCACGCGACGTTGCCGAGCCGGTGCTCGGTGTCGCCGTCCTCGGGCAGCGGGTGCACGGTGTCCCAGAAGTCGCGGCACAGGCCCTCGAGCAGCGCATAGCCTTCGGTGAGGCCGGTGATGCCGTCCTCGAGCGCGAGCGCCTCGGTCAGCCACACGGCGAGCCGCAGGTCCTTCGTGCGTGTGCGCAGCAGCTCGCCCGCATGGTCGACCACGAAGCCCCAGTCGGCCTCCTTGATCTCGGTCACCCACTCGCCCTGGTCGAGCGTCGGATCGTCGTAGCGCCGCGCATCCTGGATCGCGTCGAATTCGTTCGAAAACAGCAGGTCGTCGCCGCTGGGCGACGCATCGCTGATCGGCGTCAGCAGCTCGGGGAGATTGATCGGCATGGTTCGGTCAGTTCATCAAATGCTTGCGTTGCACGGCCGCGCTCATTCGACGGTGTACGTGAATTCGCCGGCCTCGTCCGCGCGCACCGCGATGCGCGCGATGGCCTCGCCGTCGGCGATCCGGCCGAGCACGTGGCCCGCGATCTCCGGCAGCAGCGTGCCGTTCAGGATGTGGTCGACGTTGCGGGCGCCCGAATCGACCTCGGTGCAGCGTGCGAGCACCGCCTCGACGAGCGACTCGTCCCATTCGAACGCGGCCTTGTGGTTCGCCTCGATCCGGCGGCGGATCCGCTCGAGCTTCAGCTCGATGATCTCGGCCAGCACGTCGTCGGAAATCGGGTAGTACGGCACGACCTTCATCCGCCCGAGGAACGCGGGCTTGAAGGTCTTGTACAGCTGCGGGCGCAGCGTCTCGGCGAGCGCGTCCGGATCGGGCAGCTCCTCGGCCGGCTTGTTCAGGCACGCCTGCATCACCGCGGACGAACCGACGTTCGACGTCAGGATGATCAGCGTGTTGCGGAAGTCGATCTCGCGGCCTTCCGCATCGTCCATCGCGCCCTTGTCGAACACCTGGAAGAACATCTCGAGCACGTCCGGGTGCGCCTTCTCGACCTCGTCGAGCAGCACGACGGAATACGGGTTGCGGCGCACGGCCTCGGTCAGCACGCCGCCTTCGCCGTAGCCGACGTAGCCCGGCGGCGAGCCCTTCAGGCCCGACACGCTGTGCGCTTCCTGGTACTCGCTCATGTTGATCGTGACCATCTTGCGCTCGCCGCCGTACAGGATGTCGGCCAGCGCGAGCGCCGTCTCGGTCTTGCCGACGCCCGACGGCCCGACGAACATGAACACGCCGCGCGGCTTGTTCGGATCCTCGAGGCTCGCGGTCGCGGTGCGCACGCGCTGCGCGATCGCTTCCAGCGCGTGGTCCTGGCCGATCACGCGCGCGGCGAGCAGCGGCTGCAGGTTCATCACGGTGTCGATCTCGTCCTTCACCATCCGGCCGAGCGGAATGCCCGTCCACGCGGCGACGATCTCGGCCACCACGTGGCCATCGACCTGCAGCGGCACCATCGGCTCGCCGCCCTGCAGTGCGTGCAGCGCCGCGACCCGTTCGGCGAGCGTGTCGCGGGTGGCCTGCACGTCGACCGGCTGGCCGTCTTCCGACGGGCCGCGCGCCTTGTCGAGCGCTTCGCGCAGTTCGGTGATCTCGGCGACGATCACGCGCTCGGCTTCATAGCGCGCTTCGTCCTTCGCCAGTTGTTCGAGCGCCGTGTCGCGCGTGCCGCGCAGCTCGCCGAGCCGCTCGTCGTGCGACGCGCCGCCCGCTGCCTCGCGCTCCAGCGACGCGATCTCCGCGTCGATCCGCTCGATGCGCTTCTTCGTGTCGTCGATCGCCGCCGGCGTCGCGCTGTGCGCGAGCGCGACCTTCGCGCACGCGGTGTCGAGCACGCTGATCGCCTTGTCCGGCAGCTGGCGGCCGCTGATGTAGCGGTGCGACAGACGCACGGCCTCGGTGATCGCGTCGTCGAGGATCCGCACGTTGAAGTGCTTCTCCATCAGGCCGGACATCCCGCGCAGCATCGCGGCCGCGAGCGGCTCGCTCGGCTCCTCGACCTTCACGACCTGGAAGCGCCGCGCGAGCGCCGCATCCTTCTCGAAGTACTTCTTGTATTCGCTCCACGTCGTCGCCGCGATCGTGCGCAGCTCGCCGCGCGCGAGCGCCGGCTTCAGCAGGTTCGCCGCGTCGTTCTGGCCGGCCTGGCCGCCCGCGCCGATGATCGTGTGCGCCTCGTCGATGAACAGGATGATCGGGTGCGCGCTCTTCTTCACCTCGTCGATCACGCTCTTCAGGCGGTTCTCGAACTCGCCCTTCACGCTCGCGCCGGCCTGCAGCAGCCCCATGTCGAGCACGTGCAACGCGACGCCGCGCAGCGGCGGCGGCACGTCGTCGGCCGCGATGCGCAGCGCGAGGCCCTCGACGACCGCGGTTTTGCCGACGCCGGCCTCCCCGGTCATGATCGGGTTGTTCTGGCGGCGGCGCATCAGGATGTCGATCGCCTGGCGAATCTCGGCTTCGCGGCCGATCACCGGGTCGATCTTGCCGTCGCGTGCGCGCTGCGTGAGGTTGGTCGTGTACGTGTCGAGCGCGGGCGTCTTCGACGGGCCGGCCGCAGGGGCGAAGCCGTCGGCGGCCGGCGCGACGTCGCTGCCTTCGTCGTCCGCCTGACGCGGCTCGGCTTCGCTCGAGCCGGCCATGATCTCGTCGAACTTGTGCTTCAGGTCCGTCACGTTCATTTCCGCGAACTGCGACGACATCCGCTGCGCGAACTGCGCGAGATCGGGCGCGGTCAGCAGCGCGAGCAGCAGGTGCCCCGAACGGATGCGGCCGAGCTGCGAGTCGAGCGACGCGATCAGCCAGGCCTGTTCGAACAGCGCGATCAGGTGCACGGAGAACACCGGCGTGCGCGTGTTGCCCGTCTTCAGGCGCGTCAGTTCGCGCTCGAGATCGGCGTGCAGCGCGTGCGGATCGACGCGGCTCGCGCGCAGTGCGAGCGGCAGGTCACCCGTCGCTTCGTCGAGTAGCGCGAGGAACAGATGCTCGAGATCGACCTCGTAGTGGCCGCGCGCCAGGCACGCGCTCGCCGCACGCTCGGTCGCGTGGCGGCACAGCGGGTTCAGTTTCGTGATCAGGGTCTTCAGAGGCGTGCTCATGGCGTCGATCTCAGGTTCGATTGCGTGTTTGTTGTCGTTTGGAATGAGTGAATCAATGAATCACGTGCAGTTCGTAGCGGGCGTCGGAGCGGTCCTCTATCGCGTCGCGCGTGCAGAGGAACGCGTCCCAGCCGAGCCGCGAGCCCGCGCCGAGCACGCTCGCGCCGACCTCGGTGCGCTTGAGTACGAGCTTCACTTCGTATTCGAGCGTGACGCCGGCGAGCAGCGTCAGCATCCGCTCCAGTGCGATGGCGTGCGCGCCGCCGGGCAGGAACGCCTCGTAGTCACGCTTGGACAACGGGCCGACGACGATCCGCGCGCGCATGTCGCGCTGCCATACGCGTTCGCCGACGAGCGCCGTCGCGCCGAGCACCGCGTTGACTTCGCCGAGCACGCTCAGCTGGTCGGGCGGCACGTCGTACCACTTGCCGACGAACTGGTCGATCTTCACCGGCACGCGGAAATAGTCGGACAGCGTGCGCTGCAGGTAGGCGGCCGACATCGGGCGGTGCCGTGCGGCGAGCGCATAGCCGGCCACGGCCTCGTCGAGCACGCCGCCCACGCCGGCCGCGAGGCTGTCGCGCACCTCGTCGCTCGGCACGCCCGCGATCGCGAGCAGCAGCGGCAGATAGCGCTCGTCGCGGTCGAGCTCGTAATGGAACGGCAGCCGGTATTTCTTCCACGCGGCATAGAACAGCGCGGTCGCGCGGTTCGAGAACACGTCGAAGAAGGCACGCGCCGCATGGTCGCGCTTCAGGTGCTCGCGCGCGACGATCTGCTCGGTGTAATGCAGCGGCAGCGCGCCCTGCCCGCCCAGCAGCCCGAAGAACGCGGGCGTCAGCTCGACGTGGCCGAGCTCACCGGCCGCGAGCGCGGCGCCGCGCGCCTCGCCCGTGTCGAGGTGGGTGCCGTCGTCGCCGAACGAACGCGCGCCTTCGATCTCGCTCGGCGGAAAGCCGAGCGACAGCGTGTTGCGGAATTCGATGCGCTGCGCGACCACGTCGCCCTGCCGCCACGCGCCGGGCGCGTCCGACGCCTGCCGCGCGAACAGCCCTTCGAGCACGCGCACCGCCTGGAAGAACTCGAAGCGGTGCGGTTCGTCGAGCAGCGCGTCGACTACGCCAGGATCGATTCGCCGGTCCGGGGCTTGCATCGGATGATCTCCTCGCCGGTGCGCTTCGACACGACGACTAGTTGAACGAAACTGTTGAGGTGCACGTACAGCCCGAAGAAGCTGTCGAGCACGCGCACGAACGAGGCCAGGCTCGCGCCGACGAAGTGTTCCTCGTCGATCGTCAGGCGGATCTCGATGCCGCGCACGAAGGTCGCGAACGGCTTGCCGGGCAGCCACTGCACGGCGCCGCGCTGCTCGATGCCGGCCAGGCCGTCGATCTGGCGCATCGACACGGCGGTGCGCCGCAGGTCGTACAGCGTCAGCATTTCCTTCAGCGGCGCGAGGCCATGCGCGACCAGCGACACGTGATTGAGCGCGAGGTGCGACACGAGCCGCCAGTGCGCGGCGCGGCCGCGCTCGAAGCGCACGCTCTGCGTCGGGCGGCGCAGCAGTGAAATGCCGCTCGTCTGCGCGCCGCCTTCCTGGAACAGGTCGCCGCCTTCGAGCCCGAACGCGAGCATCGCCGGCAGGTCGCGGTTCGTGCAGGTGAGGTCGAGGCTCAGCGTGTCGGTCTGCGGCGACGTCGGCTCGAAATCGATGTCGACGATCGAGATCTCGGTTTCGTAGCCGGGGCTCTTCTGCGCGACCCAGTCGTTGCGGCGCGCGAACCAGTAATGGCCGATCCGCGCCGATTCGCCGTGATGCAGCGAATAGAAGGGCCGGAACTCGATCACCGATTCCTCGTGTGCCTGCTGCCTCACGAGCTTCACCGAATCGATCGAATACACCTCGTACGCGAACGCGCGCCGCGCCTCGGCGATCACCGGATAGGACACCGCGCGGTGCGTGATGCGGATCGGTTCGCCGTGCTGGCGGAACAGGTTGACGATCGGCGTGCAAAACAGCCGGAAGTGGCTCGCCGTCAGCAGTTCGAGCAGCCGCGCGACATGCGAATCGCTGCGCACGTCCTGCAGCACGAGATGCAGCGTCGCGCGCTGGCAGCGGCCGCTCGCGCGCGCGATCGCCGCGATGTCGAAGTCGACGAAATCGAACTTGTCGGGGAACGCGAAGTATTCGGTGAGCAGCCGATACGCGGGATGCGATTTCGCCGGATAGTCGATCAGCGCGTCGTCCTCGTCGAAGCCGGCGTGCGCGATCGGCAGCTTGCGCAGTGCGGTCCAGCGGCCGTTGCGTTCGGGCTCGACATACGCGCCGAGCACGTTGACGAACAGGCAGTCGGTCAGCGCGGCGACGAACGACTGTTCGCCGTGCAGGTGCGCGCGCAGCGTCGGCAGCTTCAGCGCGCCGAGATCGAGCTGCGCGGCGAGCGATTCGAACGTGATCGAGATCACGCCCGTCGCGTTCGACGGCAGCACCGTCGCGCTCGGCGCGAGCGCGACCGGCGTAAAGCGGGCTTCCGAGATGCGGATCGGCGCGAGCGTCACGTCATAGGCGGTGCGGAACCGGCACTGCACGCCGCGGATCGGGCGGCTCTTCAGCTCGGTGCCGCGATCGATCACGACCGGTTCGGTCTGCTGGCCGGGCGACGCCGGCGTGAACTGCGCGATCGAGCATGACGGGAACGGCCGCAGGTAGTGCGGATACAGCACTTCCAGCAGCGCTTCGGTGAATTCCGGGTAATCGTCGTCGAGCTTCTTGTTGATGCGCGCGCCGAGCAGCGCGAACGACTCGATCATCCGCTCGACGTGCGGATCCTCGCAATGCTCGCCCGACAGCGCGAGCCGCGCCGCGATCTTCGGATAGCGTTCGGCGAAATCTCGCGAATAGCGCCGCAAAAACGATAATTCGCGCTCGTAATACGGCAGCAATTCTTCCATCGACGACCCCGAACCTCAATATTTCCTGCCGGACCCTGATCCACCACCGGGCGGTCCGGCCCGCTCGGCGGCTTGATTTACTGCATTCTTGCGGCGCGTGCGCGCGTGACCGAATACTGCAGCGTCGAGGGCTGCAGCATCGCGTCGAAACTCACCGGCTCCTCGGCCGGGTGCACGACGAGCAGCGCCTGGATCGCGAAGTAAAGCGCGTTGGTGGCCTGCTCGTTCAGCTCGAACGTCACCTGCACCTGCTGCAGGCGCGGCTCGTGGCGTGCGATGGCCTGCTGGATCGACTTGCAGATGAACGCGCGATCGTAGTGACTTGCCAGGCTCAGCCCAGCGAAATCGTTCAGCCCGTAGGTCAGCACCGACTTCTGGCACTCCGGCAGCGTGGCCAGCTCGTTCTCGGTGTGGGCAATACGGGTGTTGAGGATCGCCTCGACGTCGCGGGCGACCGTGTTCTTGAGCTCGTCCAGCGACAATTGCCGCATCGCTGCCGAGGCCGGCAGGTGCGGTTCGTCGTCGAACAGCTTGTCGAGAAAACTGGGTTCGAATCGTTTCATTAGGGCCTGTTCCCGCTCATAACGGGCTTGCGAACGTGCGTTGCCGGTCGTAGTGCAAGGAGAGAGGAGCGCCGTTTGGCCGCGCCAAACAAGCAACGATCGACGCCGCAATACGGCCGGCAACGTACGTTCCCCTGATTAAAAAACATTCGCCGGGCTGGCCGCCAGAAGGGCCGATCGCGGCGTCATGCTCCTTGCGAATACGTTCGGTATTCGCAGCGTCCCATTCCTTGCGCTCGGCCCTTCTGGCGGCCAGCGCAAGCCCGTCATGAGCGGGAACAGGCCCTGATTCACAGCGAAAACGGCAACGGGGACGCCGAGCGCCCCGTTGCCGCAACCGACCTTAGACCGCGTAGGTCTTGTCGTTCTTCGTCAGACTCCAGGCGCCTTGCGTGTTGCCGCCCTGGTTGCCGCCGATCTTCTGCTGGGTTTGCTTCCACTGCACAGCTGCGTACTTCAGCGAGAACGTCTCGAGCGGCAGACCTTCTTCGCGAACGCTCGGGGCGATGCTCGAGATGATCACGTACTTGAGCTTGACTTCCAGATACTGCACGCGCTTGCCTTCACCGTCAGCGCGCGAGAAATGGACCGTCACCTCGTCGAACGTGGTGCCGCCCGAAGCGTGTTGGTACAGCAGCGGGCTCGACGAATCGATTTCCTTCGTGAAGATCATGTCGCCGTGTTCGCAACGCGTCATCGTGTGACCGCCAGCGGTCGATGCGGTTGCCGAACGCGGCTGAACGATCGAGTGATCCCACGATTTCAGCTCGATCCAGCCCTGGTGGTCCTTGTCCGCGGATTCGCCCTTCACCGCGGGACTACCAAACTGCAAGTGCATATGTAACATGGCCCTTCGACTCCCCAAAGAGGTGGTTTTAACGTCCTACCCAGGCGGCCCGCCCGGGCGATTTACTCGCTTATGAATTTGCCGGTTTGGGCAGATCAGCGACAAGTCGCAGAGAAATCGAGAGTTCGTCGAGCTGGAAGTGCGGGCGCAGGAAGGCGACCGAACGATACGAGCCCGGCTTGCCCGGAATCTCCGACACTTGTATGGATGCCTCGCGCAGCGGAAATTGCGCTTTCTGTTCCTGCGAGGCGTTGTCGTCGAGCAGGACGTACTGCGAAATCCACCGGTTGAGGAAAGTCTCCACGTTCTGCGCCGATGCGAAGCTGCCGATCTTGTCCCGCATCATCGCCTTCAGGTAGTGCGCGACGCGCGATACCGAGAAGATGTACTGAAGCTGGGCGGACAGGACGGCGTTCGCATTCGCGCTGTCGGTGCTGTATTTCTTGGGTTTCTGCACCGACTGCGCAGCGAAGAACGCGGCGTAATCTGAGTTCTTGCAATGGACGAGCGGGATGAAGCCGAGGTCGCTCAGCTCCTTCTCGCGGCGATCGGTGATCGCGATTTCGGTCGGGCACTTCAGCGCGACTTCACCGTCGTCGGTCTTGAACGTGTGGGTCGGCAGGTCCTCGACGAGGCCGCCGCCTTCGACGCCGCGGATCGCCGCGCACCAGCCGAAGTCGTCGAATGCGGCCGTCAGGCGCGCAGCGAACGCCCACGCGGCGTTGCACCACAGGTACTTGTCGTGGTCGGTGCCGTCGACATCCTCGACGAAGTTGAAATTCTCCGCGGTCTGGCCGTCCTTCGGATTGAACGGCAGGCGGCCGAGGAAGCGCGGCAGCGTCAGGCCGACGTAGCGCGAATCTTCGGCGTCGCGGAACGACTTCCACTTCGCATATTCGACCGTATCGAACACCTTGCCCAGGTCGCGCGGCTTGCCGAGATCGGAGAACGACTCGAGGCCGAGCAGTTCGGGCGACGCCGACGCGATGAACGGCGCATGCGCGGCGGCCGCGACGTGCGACATCTGCTCGATGAAGTACATGTCTTCCGGCTGGCGCGAGATCTCGTAATCGCCGATCAGCGCACCGAACGGCGAGCCGCCGAACGTGCCGAATTCTTCTTCGTAGACCTTCTTGAACAGCGCGCTCTGGTCGAACTCGCTCGCGCCCTTGAAATCGCGCACGAGGTCGCGCTTCGGTGCGTGCAGCGCCTTGATCTTGATCGTCTGGCCGGTGTTGCTTTCCTTGACCAGGTAGTCCATCCCGCGCCACGTGCTTTCGAGGCGCTGGAATTCCGGCGCGTGCATCACCGCGGAAAGCTGCGTGGAAATCAGGCGGTCCAGTTCCGCGACGCGCGCGTCGATCGTGGCCGACAGGTTGTCCGACACGATCACCGTGCCGTCGAGCACCTGGTGCACGAGTTCGCCGATCAGGTCCTTCGCACGCGCATGCTCGGAATCGGATTTCGCGACCTTGCTCTTCTCGACGATGTCGTCGAGCAACGAAGTCCCGGCGGCGTAGTCCGCGCCGCTCGCTTGGGCCGCAGCCGTTTGCTGGTTCATCTCAACACTCCGTCGTCATTCGCCGTCTTTGTCGCTGCCCGTGCCCTTCGCGAGCTCCTGCAGCTGCTGCGTGTTCTTCAGCACCTCGGACAGCAGATCCTCGAGCTTGTCGTTGCCGGCGAGCTTGTTGCGCAGGTCGGCGAGCTTCGAGCGCGCCTCGAGCAGGCGGCGCAGCGGCTCGACCTGTTCGACGACTTCGTCCGGACTGAAATCCGACAGCGAGCGGAACTTCAGGTCGACCGCGAACTTGCCGCCTTCCGGGCTCAGGCGGTTTTCCACCTGGAACGCGGCACGCGGCTCGATCGCCTTCATCACGTCGTCGAAATTGTCGCGATCGATGTTGACGAATTTACGGTCGCGCAGCTTCGGCTGCTCGATTTCGGACTGGCCCGCCAGATCGCCGACGACCCCGACGACGAACGGCAGTTCCTTCACCTCGATCGCATCGCCCTTCTCGACCTCGTAGGTCAATTGGACGCGCGGCGGCCGTATTTTCTGCAAGCTTTTCTGAATGCTTTCTTTCTTGGCCATCTCGACGGCTCCCAGGTTAGTTGTGGTTATCGCGTCAGTGTTGCGGTCAGTTGCGCAGTGCGCCGAACGGGTCCGCGCCGCCCTTCTGCGGCGTGGCGGGCGGCGTCGGCGTGCTGGTCGCCGCTGCTTCGGCCGCCGGTGCAGCGCCGGCCTTCGGACGATGGACGACACGGCGCGGTTGGCGCGGCTTCACGACCTTCGTTTCCGGCGGGAACAGCGCCGATTCGCCCAGCGTATCGCGCAGCTGCTTCGCGAGCGCCTGTGCATCCGACTTCGCGTCACCCGCGAGCGACGAATCCTGGCGCAGCTCGCCGAGCGACTGCGTCGCGATCCGCAGGCCGGCCACGGCCAGCACGCTCTTCGCCTGACGGTCGGTCGCGTCGCGCTGCAGCGCTTCCTGCGCGGCAACGATTGCCTGACCGTAATGGTTCTGGGCGAACTGGATTTGCGCGATGCGCGACCACGGCTCTTCGCGCGTCGGATCCGACTTCGCGAGCTGCTGATACAGGCCGAGGGCCTTGTCCTGATCCCCTGCCTTCGCAACTGCGTCCGCATCCGCCAGCGACTTGTTGAACACGTCGGCGGTCGGCGGCGCGGGAGGCTGGCTCGCACAACCGGCGATCACGCCGCAAGCCACTACTACCCCAGACAGTTTTGCGAAGAGACGGTCTTTCATCGTTATATCCACCGGCGCGTGAGTTTTAAATCGTTGAGAATCTGGTTCTTTTGCTTTGCAAGAAGCGCGCGGGTATAGTACCGATCAATTTTTCATAATTCAATCGTCGTGTGAAGAGTAATTCCTTTTAAAACCGGGCGCTACCCCCTCCAATGGCCTCTCGCAGCGGGCTCGCAGCGATTTTTCTTTCGGCCGGGACGGGCAAGTTTTACTGGTTTCGCGACGCGCCGCCCGGACGGCGGCAAAATTTTCCGGGCGCCTGCCTCGACGCGGGCGTGCTTAATAGTTGAACAGTGCAATGCCGGGGATACGCAGCAAACGCGGAAATACCCGGCAGATTTGACAGGGATAAAAGGCAGCCCGCCGGAAACACGATGAGATCGTTGATGATTCGCTACGCGCTGCCACTGGTTGCCTGCGCCCTTCTGGCCGGATGCGCGGCCGCCCCGCTGCTCGGCTCGGCCGCGAGCGCCGTGATGTCCGCGGCCGGCATCGGCAAGCCCGAGGTGCCCGACGCGCAGAAGCCGCCGCGCAACCTCGGCATCACCCTCGCCGCCGCGCCGAACCTCAATGCCGCGACCGACCACAAGCCGCTCGCGCTCGTCGTGCGGCTCTATACGCTGAAGGACCCGACGTCGTTCCAGCAGGCGCCGTTCGACGCATTCACGGATCCGACCAAGGAAAAGGCCGCATTGGGTGCCGATTTGCTCAACGTGCGTGAAATCACGCTGATTCCGGGCCAGCGCTATACGGCGACCGAGAAGGTTTCGCGCGAAGCGCAGGCATTCGGCATCGTCGCGCTGTTCCGCGATCCCGCACTGCAACGATGGAAACTGACGTTCGACCCGGTGAAGTCGGAGAAATCCGGCATAATCATCGGCCTGCATAATTGCGCGATGACGGTCACCGACGGCACTGTCATCGCACCGCAACAGGGTGCGCCTTCACAACCGCTGAATTTGCTTTCTTCGGTCTCCTGCGGTTAAACAATGACGCACGAATGTCAATTAACAAGAGTTAACAATTGGCGATTTAATTCGGGCACGAACAAATCGATTACATCGCAACGCGACATTAACCGGATTTGACATGAGTTATTCGGCCAAGGTGCTGTGGGGGGAAGGGCTGTTCCTCCGGCCTCAACACTTTCAGCGACAGGACGCGTACCACGAAGCGCGCCTGTTCGAATCGATCCAGGCGATCCAGCCGTACAACTGGGGCGTGCGCTCGGTGCGCATCGACCGCGATGCGCTCGGCAGCAACGTGCTGCGGGTGGCCGAGCTTGCGCTCGTGTTCCCGGACGGCGCGCTGTATGCCGCGCCGCAGGCCGACGACCTGCCGCCGCCGATCGCGCTGGACACGCTGCCTGACGGCATCAACGAATTCGTGTTCTATCTCGCGCTGCACCCGCTGCGCGAGAACGGCACCAACTACAGCGACGATCCGGCCGCCGGCTTCATGACGCGCTTCGTCAGCGAGCAGACGAGCGTCGGCGACAACTTCACCGACGCCGCCGAAGCCGACATCACGTTCCTGAAGACGCAGGTCAAGCTGATCGCGCACAGCGAACCGCGCGACCAGCTGCTGTCGGTGCCGCTCGTGCGCGTGCGCCGCACCGCGACGTCCGGTTTCGAGATCGACGACAGCTTCGTGCCGCCGTGCCTCGCGATCGACGCGTCGCCGATCCTCCACCAGCGGCTGCGCCAGCTCGTCGACGCGCTGCAGGCGAAGGTGAACGCGCTGTACGGCTTCCACCGCGAGCCGTCGAAGAACATCATCGAGTTCCGCTCGGGCGACATCGCGTCGTTCTGGCTGCTGCACACCGCGAACGCCGCGTTCGCGACGCTCGCACACCTGCACCAGCATTCGGCGCTGCACCCGGAGCGGCTGTTCCAGGAACTGCTGCGCCTCGCAGGCCAGCTGATGACGTTCTCGAAGGGCTATACGCTCGCGGACCTGCCGGTGTACCGCCATGACGACCCGGGCCCGAGCTTCGCGCGTCTCGACCTGATGCTGCGCGAGCTGCTCGATACCGTGATCTCGACGCGCTACTTCGCGATCACGCTCGACGAGGTGCGCCCGTCGTTCCACCTCGGCCGCCTCGATTCCGGCAAGATCGACGACAAGACCGAGTTCTACCTGGCGGTGTCCGCGGACATGCCGAGCGTCGAGCTCGTCGATGCGGTGCCGGCCCGCTTCAAGGTCGGCGCGCCCGACGACGTCGACAAGCTCGTGCTGTCGGCAATGCCCGGCGTGCGGCTCTCGTACACGCCGCAGGTGCCGCCCGCGATTCCGGTGCGCCCCGGCGCATGCTACTTCGCGCTCGATTCGCGTAGCCCGCTGTACGAGCGCATGCTGCAGGCCCAGTCCGCGATGATCTACGCGCCGACTGGCATCAATGACCTGAAATTCGAACTGATCGCGGTCACATCATGAGCTACGCGCCTTCCCTGTTCGGCGACAACGCGCCGGCACCCCTGCATACGCCGGCATCGACCGACGCCTCGTTCCAGGCCCGTTCGCTGCTCGACCTGCTGTACGACGGGTTCTTCATGCTGTTCCTGCTCAAGAACGGGCGGGAGCCAGAGAGCGCGGGCGAGTTCAGCACGCGCATCCAGGAATTCCTGTCGGACTTCGAGCGCGGCGCGAAGAAGCTGAATATCGCCGCTGAAGACGTGTACGGCGCGAAGTTCGCGTTCTGCGCGGCGATCGACGAGATGGTGCTGTCGTCGCAGTTCAAGATCCGCACGGAGTGGGAACGCCGGCCGCTGCAGCTCGTGCTGTTCGGCGAGCAGCTCGCGGGCGAGAAGTTTTTTCAGTATCTCGAGGATTGCCGCGCGCAGGGTGCGGCGCGGCTGCAGTCGCTCGAGGTGTTTCATATGTGCCTGCTGCTCGGGTTCCAGGGGAAGTATCTGCTCGAGGGGCCGGAGAAGCTGGCTTATCTGACTGCGCGGCTGGGCGACGAGATCGCGCATATGAAGGGCAAGCGGGCCGCGTTTGCGCCGCATTGGCCGCTGCCGGATCAGATCGCGCATCGACTCCAGCGTGAAGTGCCGGTTTGGGCGATCGGGGCGGTTTTTGCGCTGGTTGCGCTGCTTGGGTATCTCGGGCTCAACACGTATCTCAAGGACAAGACGCTGCAGGCGCTGGCGCCTTATTCCCAAGTCATCAAGGTCGGGCCGGAGTCGGCTAATTTGACGATTTCGTTGCCTTGAGGGGTGGGCTTCGCTCCAGCGTTGATGCTTCATGAAAAAAGGACCGCTTGGCGGTCCTTTTTTTGTTGTGGTGTGCTCGCGGTGTGACGTCAGAACAGGATGAACGCGTCGTTGTCGACGTAGAACACGAACGCGTCGAACAACTGAGCGAGCGTCGGTTCGTCGATCTGGTCGTGCGCGTTGATCACGATGTCCTCGATCATCGCGCTGTCCAGCGTCACGTGCAAGCCAGGCTGCCGGGCGATGGCCGGCACGGCTTCGTCTTCAGCGTCTTTGGTGTCTTCGAAGAATGCACCTTCCGTGTCGAGCGTCCACGGCATCGGCGGGAGATAGAGCCATCCGGAGAAATCGCCCGGGCGTTCGAGAATGTGTTTCAGCGACACGACGGTCGCGGGGGTGGTCGACATGGGGTATTGCGGTTGTAACTGAACGGAAGTCAATGCGCTGAAACTGCGACGCAGCGAACCTGTCCGCATTTTTGTGGGCGAGGCGGTTGAACAGCACGTTATCCGCGCGCCTGCATAAATCGCTCTCCGAACAGGATAGCAAACTGGTTCATCGCTGATTTCCAGTCGAAGGCGGACCGC
>NZ_JAAGPH010000118.1:0-25345 GCF_017104705.1 Burkholderia sp. Se-20373
TTCGCGGCCCTCGTGGCGGGCGGCCTCTTCGCGCTCGGCTGGGCGCATGCGGACGAACCCTCGGCGCTCGTGATGACCGACAGCACGCACGACGTGATCCTCGAAGTCAGCGTCAACGGCGAGAACACGACGCTGCTCGCGCACTTCCGCGAGCGCGACGGCCATCTGTCGGCGAGCGGCGCCGACCTGCACACGATCGGCGTCGCGACCGACCGGCTCGGCATCGCCGACGCGGCGACGGTCGACCTCGACACGATTCCCGGCCTGCACTACCGCTACGACGCGGCACGCCAGCGCGTCGAACTGCAGATGCCCGATACGCTGCGCCGCCCCTACGCGATCGACAGCCGCGCATTGCCGCCCACGCAGGCGGCCAGCGCGTCGCGCGGCGTCGCGATCAACTACGAGGCGTACGCGCAGACGCTCGGCGACCGGCAGTACTCGCTCTACACCGACGTGCGCTACTTCGATCCGGGCGGCGTGTTCGACACCACGGGCGTCGCGACCTTCTATGACGGCCGCCGGCGCTACACGCGCTTCGATACGTCCTGGAGCCGCTCGGACCCGGCGCGGCCGAGCACGACGCAGATCGGCGACGCGATCTCGGGGTCGCTCGCGTGGACGCGCTCGGTGCGCCTCGGCGGCTTCCAGTGGCGCAGCAATTTCGCGCTGCGCCCCGATCTCGTGACGTTCCCGATCCCGTCGCTCGCCGGCTCCGCGGCCGTGCCGTCGGCCGTCGACCTGTACATCAACAACGTGCGCCAGTACACCGGCAACGTGCCGAGCGGCCCGTTCATCATTCACGACGTGCCGGGCATCACGGGCGCCGGCCAGGCGACCGTCATCACGCGCGACGCGCTCGGTCGCACCGTCGCGACGTCCGTGCCGCTCTACGTCGATACGCGCATGCTGTCCGCCGGGCTGTCGAGCTATTCGTTCGAGGCCGGCTTCCTGCGGCGCAACTACGGGCTGCAGTCGTTCGACTACGATGCGCGGCCGGCCGTCAGCGGCTCGCTGCGACGCGGGATCAGCCACGCGCTGACGGTCGAAGGGCATGCGGAAGCAACCGGCGGCGTGCTCAACGCGGGCGTCGGCGCGCTGCTGCGCCTCGGCTACGCGGGCGTCGTGAGCGGTGCGGTCGCGGGCAGCGCCGGCCGCTTTCCGGGCACGCAAGTGAGCGCCGGCTATCAGTTGATCGAACCGCGCTTCTCGATCAACGCGCAGACGATCCGCGCGTTCGGCCGCTACGGCGATCTCGCCTCGCGTGACGGCGCAACGGTGCCGGCGGCCACCGACCAGGCGACGCTCGCGCTGCCGTTCATCCACCGCCAGACACTGTCGCTCAGCTACATCGGCTTCCGGATGCCGCAAGGCCCGAGCGCGCGGATCGGCACCGTGTCGTACACGCTGGGCCTCGGCGATCTCGCGTCGCTGACCATGAGTGCGTACCGCGATTTCGCGCAGCAGGGCGCGAGCGGCGCGTTCGTATCGCTGAACATCGGGCTCGGCCGCAACACGTCGATCAATACGACCGTCGGCCGACAGCGCGGCCAGTCGAACTACACCGTCGACGCGAGCCGCCCGCCCGACTACGACGGCGGCTGGGGCTGGGGCGTACAGGCCGGCGGCACGGGTGCGGTGCCGTACCGGCAGGCACAGGTCCGCTATCTCGGTCATGCGGGCGAAGTCATCGCGGCCGCGCAGAACATCGACCGCCAGAGCGGCGCGTCGCTCGACGTCAGCGGCGCGCTCGTGTTCATGGACGGCAGCCTCCTGTTGTCGCGCCGCATCACCGACGGCTTCGCGCTCGTGTCGACCGACGGCGTCGCGGGCATCCCGGTGCTGCACGAAAACCGCGTGATCGGCACGACCGATCGCGCCGGGCACCTGCTCGTGCCCGACCTGAATGCGTACCAGAACAACCGGATCGCGATCGATGCGATGAAACTGCCCGCCGATGCGCGGATCGCCCGCACGTCGATGACGGTCGTGCCGCAGGCGCAATCGGGCGTGTTCACGCGTTTCGGCGTGTCACGCTATCGCGCGGCATCGGTGATCCTGCATGACGATACCGGCCGCCCGCTGCCGGCCGGCGCGCGCGTGCATCACGCCGAAAGCGGCGCGGATACGATCGTCGGCTACGACGGGCTCACGTTCATCGACGGATTGAAGGACGACAACCACCTCGCGATCGACTACGGCACGCAGCACTGTGTCGCGGCATTCGCGTTCACCGCGCCCGGCAACGGCACGCTGCCGACCATCGGGCCCCTCACGTGCCGGACGACGCCGTGAGGTTCGCGCTGCTGGTCCTCGTCGCCTTCATCGCGTGGTGCGGCTCGCCCCGTCACGCACAGGCCGAAAGCTGCACCGCGACCGCATCGAACGTGAGCTTCGGCTCGGTCAGCCCGATCTCGAACGCGCCGGTCGCCGTGACCGGTACGGTCAGCATCACCTGCACGTGGGCGGCCGTCTCGCTGACGCCGAACGTGCTCGTGTGCCTGAACCTCGGCGGCACGAGCCCGCGCAGCCTCGTCAACGGCAGCAACGCGATGCAATACGACCTCTATCTCGACGGCGGGCATTCGGTCGCATGGGGCTCCGTGTATTCCGGCACGACCCCGGCGTCCGTCACGCTGGTCAAGCCCGCACTCGGCACGAGCGCGTCCGCGACGGTCACCGTGTACGGACAGATCACCGGTAACCAGCCGACCGTCCCGACGACCGGCAACAGCACCACGACCTACTCGCAGACCTTCGGCGGCAACACGACATCGATCAACACCGGGTTCTACCTGCTCGGCGCGCCGACTTGTGCGTCGCTGACGACGTCGAACGGAACCTTCCCGTTCAGCGTGACGGCGAACGTCATCAACAACTGCAACATCAGCGCGACCAATGTGAGCTTCGGCACCGCGAGCCTGCTGTCGGGCTCGCTCACGGCGAGCGGTTCGATCACCGCGCAGTGCACCAACGGCGACGCATGGCAAATCGCGCTGAACGGCGGCGGCAGCGGCAACGTGACGGCGCGCCAGATGCAGCGCAGCGGCGGTGGCGGCGCGATCGGCTACGGGCTTTACACCGACGCCGCGCGCTCGATCGCATGGGGCGACGGCACGGGCGGCAGTTCGACGGTCACGGGCGTCGGCACGGGCACGTCGCAGGTCGTGACCGTGTACGGCGCGGTGCCGGCGCAAACGACGCCCGCGCCCGGCAACTACAGCGACACGATCACCGCGACGATCAGCTTCTAGCGTTCAGGGGCATGAGCGAGCGCGGGCGCACGCGCCGCGCCGCCCGCTCAAAACATGACGGTCCATGCGGACGGCGCACCCGCCCCCGCGCCCACGCCGCGCGACGCCGACCGTGCATCGGGCAGCGGCGCGTGGCTGAGCATGAACGGCGTGCCGTGCGCGCAACTGACACTCGGGACGCCGGTATCGGCGACGCCCTGCGGCGCCCCGGTGCCGATCGTGCACGTTTCCGGAATGGTGAGACTGACGCGCAGCGGAATCGAGGGCTCCGTCGCGTTCGCGAGGGACCCTACGCCGGGCGCGGCCAGCGCGAGCGCGATCGCGATCGCACCGCGTCTGATTGGGTCGGCTGTCATCGTGCGGTGCTCCTTCGTGCATCCATTCAGCATATGCGCGAATTATCGGCGTGCGGGCGGAAAACCTGAACCCGCACGCACGTGGCCGTGCCCGCCGCGCCGGTCAGCGCGCGGCGGCGAACCCGCCGAAAAACGCACGCGCATTCGCATCGAGGCTGTCGAGGTGATAGCCGCCTTCCTGCACGATCACCGTCGGCAACCCGAGTGCGCCGATCGCGCCGCCGAGCTGCCCGAAACCGTCGGTCGTGACGGCCACCTGCGATTGCGGATCGTCCTTGTAGATATCGAAGCCGAGCGCGAGCACGAGCGCATCGGGCTGGAACCGCGCGAGCGCGCGCAGCGCATCGTCGAGCCGCTCGAAGAACGCCGACTCCGGCGCACCGTGCGGCATCGGCAAGTTGAGGTTGAAGCCGTCGCCCGCCCCGGTGCCCGTCTCTTCCTCATAGCCCGCGACGACCGGGTAGAAGTTGGTCGGGTCACCGTGGATCGACACGTACAGCACGTCGTCGCGGCCGTAGAAGATCTCCTGCACGCCCTGCCCGTGATGCATGTCGGTGTCGAGGATCGCGACCCGGCGGTGGCGGCCGAGCAGCGACTGCGCGGCGATCGCCGCGTTGTTCAGGTAGCAGAAGCCGCCGGCCGCGTCGCGGCGCGCGTGATGGCCGGGCGGCCGGCACAGCGCGTATGCCTCGCGCGCGCCGTCGTTGACGTCGGCCGCGGCCGCCAGCGCGTCCTGCGCGGACCAGTACGCGGCACGCCACGTGTTCGCGCCGACCGGGCAGCTGCCGTCGGCGAGGTAGCGCGCGGCTTTCGCGAGCACGCCGCGCAGCGGATTCGGGTCGCGCACGAACACGTTCGACATCACTTCGTCGCCCCAGTCGTCGGGCATCCGCTTCCAGTCGCGATGCGCTTCTTCCAGGAAGCGCAGGTAGTTCATGTCGTGCACGGCCGCGATCGGCGCGGTGCCACGGTCGGCCGGCTCGCGCACGTCGAAGTCGAGCGACCGGACGGCAGTGGCGAGCCGCGCCGCGCGCTCGGGTACTTCCTGCGGTTCACGCATCCGGCCGCGTGACAGGTAGCTGCGCGGATGGTGCAGCAACTGCTCGGGATGGAAATAGGTTTTCATCGTTCGCCCTCGTCGGTTTTTCGATTGGTCGGCTTGCCGGCTCGGCTCATCATGCGTGCTGCGCGGCGGCCGCCACCGCAACGCCCGCCGCGACGCCGGCGCGCGCGAGCACCGCATGCAGCAGCACGTTCGTGCCGCGTGTCACGTCATCCGGCAGCGCATTCTCGGCTTCGTTGTGCGACAGGCCGTCGACGCACGGGATGAACACCATCGCGGTCGGCACGCAGCGCGCGAGCAGGATCGCGTCGTGCCCGGCGCCGCTGACGATCCGCTCGCTCGTATAGCCGAACGCTGCCGCCGCCTGCGCGACCTGCTCGACGCAGTCGCGATCGAACGGCGTCGCCGGGCTGCGCCAGCAGGTTTCCATCGCGACCTGCACGCCGCGAGCGGCGGCGACACGCGTGCACGCGTCGCGCAAGTCGCGCTCCATCGCATCGACTTGCGCATCGTCGTGATGGCGGAGGTCGACCGTGAACGTCACGTCGCCCGCAATGGTGTTGCGCGATGCATTGCGGATGCCGACCTGGCCGATCGTCGCGAGCCCGCGCGGTGCATAGCCGGCAACGATCCGTTCGAGTTCGAGCGCCATCTGCGCGCTCGCGAAAGTCGCGTCCTTGCGATACGGCATCGGCGTCGTGCCCGCATGCGCGGCCACGCCAGTCACCGTCACGTCGAGCCAGCGGATCGCCTGCCCGCCCGTGACGATGCCGATCGTCGTGCCGTTCGCCTCGAGCACGGGGCCCTGTTCGATATGCGCCTCGAAGTACGCATCGACCGCGCCGCCCGCCGCACGTGCGCCGCGATAGCCGCATGCGTCGAGCGCCGCGCCGAGCGTGACGCCGTCGGCGTCCTGCTTCGCGAGCGCTTCGTCGAGCGGCAACGCGCCCGTGAACACGGCCGAGCCGAGCATCGCCGGCGCGAAGCGCGCGCCCTCCTCGTTGGTCCAGGACACGATCTCCAGCGGCTTGTCGGTCGCGATGCCGGCGTCGTTCAGCGTGCGCACGAGTTCGAGCGCGGCGAGCACGCCATAGACGCCATCGAAGCGGCCGCCTTCGGGCTGCGTGTCGAGATGGCTGCCGATCAGCACCGGCGCTGCCTGCGCATCGGTGCCGTCGCGCCGCGCGAACAGGTTGCCGACGGCGTCGACGCTCACCGTCATTCCCGCGTCGCGGCACCACTGCGCGAACCGGTCGCGCCCGCGACGATCGTCGTCGGTGAGCGCGAGGCGCCGCACGCCGCCGCGCGGCGTCGCGCCGATACGCGCCATGTCCGCCAGGCTCTGCCACAAACGGGCGCCGTCGATTTCCAGCAGGTCTTTCATGTGCACTCCGGATGAATTCTTTTGTTGAGGGTCACTGCGAGCCGAACGCTTCGGCCGCGGCCGGCCGTGCCGCACGGCGTGCGTCGAGCGCGACGATGCACAGCAGCGAGATGCCGGCGAGACACGTGTAGAACACCGCGAGCGGCCACCACTGGCCCGCGAAGCGATGGGCGAGCCACGTGCCGACGAGCGGCGTCAGCCCGCCCGCGATCGCGCCGCAGATCTGGTAGGCGAGCGAGATCGCCGAATAGCGCACGTGCGCAGGGAACACGTCGCTCACGAAGCCCGCGATCACCGAATAGAAGCCGGCCATGCAGACCACCGCGAGCGCGATGCCCGCAATCAGCGACGCGGACGTGCCGCCCTGCACGAGCATGAACATCGGATACGGCGACAGCATCGCGAGCAGCGCCGCGAGCTTCAGGAAGCGCGCGCCGCCGATGCGCTCGGCGATCCACGCGGCGATCGGCTGTGCGACGAACTGGATGATCGCGACCGCGAACAGGCTGTCGAGGATCAGCGAGCGCGACACGCCGACGTATTGCGTCGTGTACGCGATCATGAACGTGTTCGTGAAATAGACGCCCGCGATGCCGATCGTGTTCGCGCCGATGCAGAGCGCCACGAGCCCCGACGCGGAGCGGAACACCTCCGCGACCGGCAGCTTCACCGTGCGATTGGTTTCCTTCACGCGCGCGAATTCCGGCGACTCGTTCACGCCGAGCCGAATCAGGATGCCGACCACGAGCAGCACCGAACTCGCTAGAAACGGCAAACGCCAGCCCCACGCGAGGAAGTCGGCCTTGTCCATCGACGTGACCGCGCGGAACGCGATCAGCGACAGGATCAGCCCGGCCGGGCTGCCGAGCTGCGCGAACGACGCGAAGAACGTGCGGCGCCCCTGCGGCGCATGCTCGCCCGCCATCAGCACCGCACCGCCCCATTCGCCGCCGACCGCGATCCCCTGCACCACGCGCAACGCGACGAGCAGCACCGGCGCGAGCATGCCGACCTTCGAATAGTCGGGCAGCAGCCCGACGCAGACGGTCGCGACGCCCATCATCATCAGCGTCGTCATCAACGCCTTCTTGCGGCCGATTCGATCGCCGAGATGACCGAAGATCACGCCGCCGAGCGGCCGCGCGAAGAAGCCGACCGCGAACGTCGCGAACGACGCCATCGTGCTGACGAAGCGGTCATGCGACGGGAAATAGAGTTCGCCGAACACGAGCGCGGCGGCGGTCGCGTAGATGTAGAAGTCGTACCACTCGATCATCGTGCCGATGAATGCGGCCGTCGCGGCGCGCGCCGGCTGGCGGGCGGAAGAAAGGGACTGGGTCATGCGGGCTCCTGATGCGCGCCGCGGCGGGCGGCGCGCAATTCGTGTGACGGCCGTCTGTCGCGGCCTTGCGCCGCACGCTGCGGCACCCCTCCTTTATCGGCGACCGCAAATCATTAGTCAAATTTCAAGTTATTATTCTCCGTATAAATTCAGCTAATACCCGCCTTGACGGCTCGCCCGGAGACCCGATGCGCCCCGACCTCGCCCCGTTCCTGAACGACCGCCTCGACTGGAACCTGTTGCGCACGTATCTCGTGATCATCCAGGAGCGTAGCGTGAGCCGCGCGGCCGCGCGCCTGCACGTCACACAGCCTGCGGTGAGCCAGGCCTTGCGGCGGCTCGAGGACGCGCTCGAACGCAAGCTGATCGAGCGGCGCGGCACGCACTTCGCGCCGACGCCGGCTGGCGAAGCCGTCTACCGGATCGCGAGCGACATCTACGGCGGCATCTCGCGCCTCGAAACCGAAATCGACGACAGCACCGCCGACCTGACCGGATCGATCCGGCTGCTGACGGTGAGCCGCATCGAGTCGCCCGTCTACGACGAATTCCTCGCGGACTTCCATCGCGCGTATCCGCGCATCGATCTGCAGATCGAAGTGATGCGCTCGTCGGACATCCTGTCTTCGCTGCTGCAGAAAACGGCCACGGCCGGGCTCGGCCTGTGCCGCACGCCGCACGACAAGCTGGAGATGCGCTGCTTCCTGCGCCAGCGCTATGCGATCTACTGCGGCCGTCATCACCGGCTGTTCGGGCAGACGCAACTGCGGATGGACGATCTGCTCGCCGAGAATTTCGTGTCGTTCACGAGCGACCAGATCGGCGACAGCCTGTCGCCGCTCACCGTGTTTCGCGACCAGCGGGGCTTCACGGGGCGCATCGTCGCGTCGTCGCCAAGCCTCGAGGAAGTGCGGCGGCTGATCTTCGCCGGCTACGGGATCGGCTGCCTGCCCGAGCACATCGTGCGCGACGACATCGCCCAGCAGCGGCTGTGGCGGCTGCCGCCCGACGACGGGCTCGTCGATGTCGACGTGTTCCTGCTGTGGCATCGCGATCGCAAGATGAACGCGGCGGAGCATGCGTTTCTCGACGCGATGGAGCGCTGCATGCAGCGCTACTCGCTGGCGGAGCGGTTGGGGAAGTAAGGGCGCGGATGCGCTCGAGGAAAGCACCGGGCACGCACGGCCCGGCGCGTCGTGCCGATCAGAAGCGATGCACGATGCCCAACTGCACACCCCGTGCATTCGCGCCCGGATACGCGAGCGGCAAGCCGGGGTTCGCCGCACCGGCGAGCGTATAGCCGGCCTGCCTGCGGTTGCGCAGGTACGACAGCGCACCGTAGAAGCTCGTGCGCTTCGACAGGTCGTACTCGTACATCAGCCCGAGCTGGTCCGCATGGTTGCCCTGCGACGACTGGTCGTGCAGATACGCGTAGCCGAGCGCCACGTAGTTCGCCGGATTGAACTGGTATTTGACCGACAGCCCGTACACGCGCGAATCGATGCCGAGATCGGCCCACTTCACCGCGGAGAAGCCGCCGTACACGGTGGCCTTGCCGATCTCGTACGACGCGCCGGCCATGATCGTGCGATCGGTCGTGGTCGCCGTCGCGTTCTTCAGCCACTGGCCCGCGACGAACGCGCCGAACGGCCCGTGTTCGTAGGTCAGGTCGAACTGCTGGCTCGAGCCTGCCGAGCGCACGCCGCCCGCATCGCCGAATCCGAAGTACAGCCCGCCCTGGAAGCCCGCGATCTCCGGGCTCTGGTACGACAGCGTGTTGCTGGTGCGGAACGCGAACACGGTCAGGTTGTCCATGCCGGACGCCTGCGTGACGCCGCCGAACGCATCCTGGCCGCCCTGGTCGTTGAACAGCGGCGAATTCTGGCGGCCCGCGCGCACCTTGCCCCACTGCCCCGCGATGCCGACCCACGCCTGCCGGTTGAACAGGCTGCCCGCACTCGCGAGCGAACCGTCGTTCGGATTGAAGCCGTTCTCCAGCGCGAACTCGATCTTCTGCCCGCCGCCGAGATCCTCGCCGCCCTTCAGCCCGAACCGGCTGCCCCACTGGCCGCCCGAATTGATCGCCGCCGTGTAGCCGTTGCCCGAATTCACGTACTGCGCGAATTCGTCGATCACGCCGTACAGCGTGACGCCGTCCTGCGCGAACGCGGCGTCGGATCCGGCGATGCACGCCGCCGCGACCGTCATGCGAAGACCGGCGTGCACCATCCGCGCCCGGGCATCGCTTCCGCGGGCTGTCGTTTGTTTAGTCATACTATTCAATGGTCAGAGAATGAAACGACACCGGGCGCGGCAGTCGCGCCGCACCGGCATCGCGGGAAAGGAAACGGGGGAGAACCGGGTGCAGGCAGCGCCCGGCTCGCGCGACAGTCAGGCCGGCAGCCGGCCGGCCCGAGGCGCGTGACGTGTCGTCAGTGGTGAACTTCGCCGCGTTCGAGCGGCAGGATCAGGCGTTCTGGAATGCTGCGGCGCGATGCGCGTGCGCCGATGTAGTACAGCACGGCCGGCACGAGCAGGCCGAGGATCCACGAGATGTCGGTGCCGCCGAGCGCGTCGACGAGCGGCCCCGTGTAGATGTGCGTCGACATGAACGGCAACTGCACGAGGATGCCGACCACGTAGATCGTGATCGCCATCACGTTCCAGCGGCCGTAGCGGCCGTCCGGATCGGACAGCGCCGGCACGTCGTAGCGCGAGCGCGTGAAGCAGTAGTAATCGACCAGGTTGATCGCGCTCCACGGCGTGAAGAACGCGAGCAGGAACAGGATGAACGCAGTGAATTCCTTCAGGAACGAGTGGCGGCCCGCGAGCGCGATGAGCGTGGATACGCAGATCATCCCGAAGATGTACACGAGGCGGCTGCGCGACGACACGGCGTGCTTGCCGCGAAAGCCGCTGACGATCGTCGCCATCGACATGAAGCTGCCGTATGCGTTGAGCGCCGTCACCGTCACCTTGCCGAACGCGATGCTGAAATACAGCAGCGCGGCCACGGCGCCCGTCGAGCCGAGGCCGACGATATACGCAACCTCATGGTGCGCGAACTGGCCGCCGGCCAGCGCGGCCGCAAACACGCCGAACACCATCGCCGCCTGCGCGCCGATCACCGAGCCCAGGCCGACCGCGACGAACGTCGCGACCGACGACGTCGAACGCGGCAGGTAGCGCGAATAGTCGGCGACGTACGGGCCGAACGCGATCTGCCACGACGCGGACAGCGACATCGACAGCAGGAAGCTCGCGAGCGAGAAATGCTTGTTCGCGAGCAGCGCGCCGATGTCGTGGTTCGCGAACAGCTGCGTGAACATGTAGACGAACGCGGCGATGCCGACCACGCTCGCGATCCGGCCGACGGCATGGATCGCGCGATAGCCGAACACGGTCAGCACGACGATCACGGCCGCGAACAGCAGGATGCCGGCCGCGTCGTCGATGTGCAGCAACTGCGCGACGGCCTGCCCGGCCAGCACCGAGCCGCTGGCGGAAAAGCCGATGTACATCAGGCACACGAGCACGATCGGGATCATCGCGCCATAGACGCCGAACTGCACGCGGCTCGAGATCATCTGCGGCAGCCCGAGCTGCGGCCCCTGCGCGCCATGCAGCGCCATCACCGCGCCGCCGATGAACTGGCCGAGCAGCAGCGCGACCAGCGACCAGAACACGTCGCCGCCGAGCACGACCGCGAGTGCGCCCGTGACGATGGCCGTGATCTGCATGTTCGCCGACAGCCACAGCGTGAACTGGCTCAGCAAGCCGCCGTGGCGCTCGGCGTCGGGAATGAAGTCGATCGAACGGACTTCGATCAGGCCGCCGGCTTTTCCACTGGGATTCGTTGACACGGGGAAATCTCCAAAATACTCAGGATCACAAATGGTTTGAACGAGACGGGAAGCTGCGAGCCGCCCTTTCGGCTCGGTGGGTGCGGGGCGCCGTGGATCGCCGGCATGCGCCACGCACGCACGGTCTGCGCACTGGCGCGCAAGCGGCACGACGTGTGCCGACATTGCCAGCGGATGATCTTGTATATACAACTTGCGAGGTATCGGTGATTACCCGGAATCCGCCGATTTTCGAAAATGTCCGAATAATCGGGTTACGCTCGGCGTGTCCAGTCGAAAGTCGGATGTCGGAATAATGAAAGCTCAGGCGCGTGCGGGCGGTGCCTGATCGGGCTCGGCCGTCATGTCGGCGGCGGGCAGGAGGTTCAGCATGCGCCGGGCGGCCTCGACGTCGCGCACGTGCAGCCATTCGTCGTAGTCGTCGCGGCGCAGCATCACGACGCCCCGCTTCTCTTCGCCGGGCCGATGCATCCGCGCGAACAGCGGGTGCATATCCGCGTTGACCGTGAGCATCGCCATGCCCACGCGCTCGCGGCCGTCGTCACCTTCGTAGCGCCGCCAGATGCCGGCGACACAGCACGGTTGCCAGCCGTCGACGCCGATCCGCTGCCACACGTTGCGACCGGTTTCGTAGCAGGGCTCGAAGATCCAGCGCACCGGAATCAGGCAGCGCTGGCCGTTGCGCCACGCGTTGCCGTAGAGCCGCGACGAGCCGACCGTTTCCGCCCGCGCGTTCACCGTGTCGAGCTTCTTCTTTTTACGGCCGTTCTCGTCGAGCCGCTCGGGCTGCATGAATTTCGGCCAGAAGCCGAACACGGCCGCGACGACTTCGAGGCCGTCGCCATCGGCGCGCGCGATCGGCGCCGCGTAGTCGGGATACACGTCGGGCGCCCACGGGTCGCGGCGATACAGATCGCCGATGCCGATCTTCAGTTCGCTGATGCCCGGGTCTTCGTCGGGGGCGCGGTAGTGAGTGCACACGGCTCGGCGGACGATGGAAGCAATGTTTCCATCGTAGATCAGCGCAGGAGCCGCGGCCGCGTTATTGTTTTGTATGACGAAACAGTTTTACGAATCTATTTTCCCATGGCTCGCCGCCGGCGCGATGCGTACAGGCAGATCAGTTCCAGCGCGATCGTCGCGCCGGCCAGCGACGTGATTTCCGCATGATCGTACGGCGGCGACACTTCGACCACATCCATGCCGACCAGGTTGATGCCGTCCAGATGCCGCAGGATCTCGAGCGCCTGATGGCTCGACAACCCGCCCGAGACCGGCGTACCCGTGCCCGGCGCGAACGCCGGATCGAGGCAGTCGATGTCGAACGTCAGGTACACGGGATGGTCGCCGACCCGCTCGCGAATGCGCGCGGCGACCGCGGCGGGTGTGGATGCATGCACCCGGCGCGCATCCTGGATGTCGAAGCCCATCGGCTCGTCGTTGGTCGTCCGGATGCCGATCTGCGCCGACCGTTCGGGCACGACCCACCCTTCCCGCGCCGCGTGATAGAACATCGTGCCGTGATCGATGCGCTTCACGTCGCGGTCGGGCCACGTGTCGGTATGCGCATCGAAGTGCACGAGCGACAGCGGCCCGTGCACCTTCGCATGCGCCTTCAGCAGCGGATACGTGATGAAGTGATCGCCGCCGAGCGTCAGCATCGCGCAGCCGTGCGCGAGGATCGCATCCGCATGCCGCTCGATCGCGCCCGGCACCGATTCGGGCTGCCCGAGATCGAATGCGCAATCGCCGTAGTCGACCGCGGCCAGCACGTCGAACGGATCGAACGACCACGGCCACGGGCGCTCCCACGCGATGCCTGTCGACGCAATCCGCAACCCGCGCGGGCCGAATCGCGTGCCGGGCCGATGCGACGCGGCGGAGTCGAACGGCACGCCGGTGATCGCGAGGTCGACGCCGCCGAGATCGCGGCTGAAACGCCGGCGCATGAAGCTCGTCGCGCCCGCGAAGGTCGGTTCGGCCTGCGTGCCGTAGAGGCTGTCGCGCGTGAAGGCGAAATCGTTCTGGCTCATCGTCGGATTCCTGTCTGGTGGGAAACGGCCGCGCGGCTCGCGACCTCGTGCCCGATTCTGCCGTCACGGCATCCGACGAAAAATATGAACTAACATAAGCCGACTTCACAAAACGCGATGTATCGCCATGCTGACCCGACTGAGAGACATGGATTTGCAACTGCTGCGGCTCTTTCTGACGATCGTCGAAAGCGGCGGCTTCAGCGCCGCGCAGGGCACGCTCGGCATGGCGCCTTCGACGATCAGCACGCAGATGGCCAAGCTCGAGACGCGTCTCGGGTTCCGGCTGTGCGATCGCGGCAAGAGCGGCTTCCGGCTGACGCCGAAGGGCGAGCGCGTGCTGCAGTCGACGCGGCGGCTCCTGCACGCGATGGACGTGTTCACGCGCGATACGCAGCACGTGTCGGGCACATTACTCGGCGAACTGCGCATCGGGCTGTCCGAGCGGCTCGCACCGGACGTCGTCGAATCGATCGCGGCGAGCGTCGGCCGCTTCCGCGAACGGGCGCCCGATGTGCTGATCGAGATGATCGCGGTGCCGCCCGACGAACTGGAGCGCCGGTTGCTGAAGGGCGAACTGCAGCTCGCGATCGGCTACTTTTCCGGCCACCAGGCCGGCCTGCACTACGCACCGCTGTTCGTCGAACACCAGTCGCTGCACTGCGGCGCGCGGCATCCGCTGTTCGCGAAGAAGACCGTGTCGGTCAACGACATTGCGAACACGAGCAACGTCGCGCGGCTCTACAAGACGAATACGTCGGGTGCGGCGCCGCGCAACGCGCAACCGACCGCGTTCTCCGAAAACGTCGACGCCGACGTGATCTTCATCCTGTCCGGCGCGCATGTCGGCTTCCTGCCCGACCACGTCGCGGCGCCCTGGGTCGCCGCGGGCAAGATGCGCCGGCTGCTCGCGAGCAAGCTGAGCCATACGGTCGAATTCCAGCTCGCGACACCAAGGAACTGCGACGGTAGCGAAGCGCTGGAGGCCTTCACGGCGGCGCTTGCAGAACAGTTCGGCGGGCTCGACGGCTTCGCGGATCAGTGACCGGCGCGCGCCGTCCGTTTTGCGTCAGACGAGTTGGTCCGACGCGATGACCTGCACGCCCGGCCGCGCGTCGATCGCCGCGTCGAGCATCGCGCGGGCAATCCGCGACGCGGGATTCACGCGCCACTTCGCCGGCAAAACAGGCCGGGCCACGTTCAACACGGACACCAGCAGCCGCTCGCCGAACCTGAATTCATCGCGGCTGCCGCCGATCAGGCCGGGCCGCACGTAAGTGAGCGACGCGAACCCGATACCGGCGAGCGCCTGCTCGACCTCCCCCTTCACACGGTTGTAGAAGATGCGCGACGCCGGATCCGCGCCGAGTGCGGAATTCAGCACGTAAGCCGGCGTACCGGAGCGGCGCGCGAGCCGCGCGACCGCGAGCGGATAGTCGTGGTCGACGCGCCGGAATGCCGTCTGGGAGCCCGCGGCCCGCATCGTCGTGCCGAGCGTGCAGATCACGGCGTCGGCGCGCCACCAGTCAACCGTGTCGGGCAGATGATCGAAATCGACCTCGAGCGCACGCATCTTCGGGTGCGGCGACAACGGGCGGCGCGCGAGGACGATCACCTGATCGACCCGCGCATCGGCGAGCGCGACTTCGAGGACGTGACGCCCGACGAGTCCGGTCGCGCCGATGAGCAGCAATTTCATGTCCGGTTCTTCCGTGTGGAGCCTGCGTTGGCGGGCCGGGAACGGCCCGGTTTCCGGCTTCCTGCATGATCGCCGGGCGACTCGGCGACGACAACCTCCCAACATCTCGAAAAATTACAGGATGTGCCTGCTTCGCCGCGGTGCGCGCTACGAGCCGCCCCCTGTCCCGACACGCTCGGCGCGACACCTGTCCAGCGCCTGTACGTCTGCGAGAACGACGACATGCCGCTAAATCCCCGGTTCTGCGCGATTTCCTTGATCGACAACCGCCCTCCCGCGATCGGCGCCTGCGCGCGGATCTTGCGCACCGCGCCCGACATGCCCCTGACGCATGCACCGTCGCCCTGCAACCGGTCGAGCCGGCACTGCAAATGAAAAGCCGCCGATGCGCACGTCGCGCATCGGCGGCTTCGTGTTACGTGTGATACGCGTCAGATATGCACCGCATGCCCAAGCGCACGCAGCGCCGCCTCCTGCAGCGCTTCGCCGAGCGTCGGGTGCGCATGGATCGTGCCGCCGATGTCCTCCAGCCGCGCGCCCATCTCCAGCGACTGCGAGAACGCGGCAGCCAGCTCCGACACACCGCGCCCGACCGCCTGCCAGCCGACGATCAGGTGGTTGTCGCGCCGCGCGACGACACGCACGAAGCCGTCGGTCGCCTGCAGCGTCATCGCGCGCCCGTTCGCCGCGAACGGGAACGACGCGCTCACGCAATCGACATCGGCCGCCCGCGCGTCGTCCGGCGACCAGCCGGCCGTGACGATCTCCGGATCGGTGAAGCACACGGCCGGGATCGACGCGGGCACGAACTTGCGGCGCTTGCCGGCGATCAGCTCGGCCACCATCTCGCCCTGCGCCATCGCACGATGCGCGAGCATGGGCTCGCCGGCGACGTCGCCGATCGCCCAGACGTTGCGCATCGACGTCCGGCATTCGTCGTCGATCCACAGCGCGCGGCCGTTGCGATCGAGCGGCAGCGACTCGAGCCCGAAGCCGTCGACGCGCGGCCGGCGGCCGACCGCCACCAGCACGCGATCGGCCTGCAGCGTCTGCTCCGCGCCATCGGCGGCCTGCACGCGCACCGCGCCATGCTCCGCGAGCCCGAGCACCTTGTGGCCGAGCAGCAGCCGCACGCCCAGCCGCGCGAGCGAATCGGCAACCGGCCGCGCGAGTTCGGCATCGTACGCGGGCAACACGCGCTCCGCCGCTTCGACGACGCTCACGTCGACACCGAGCTTGCGATAGACGATCCCGAGTTCGAGCCCGATATACCCGGCCCCGACGACGACCAGCCGCTTCGGCAACGTCTCGGGCGACAGCGCCTCGGTGGACGACACGACATGCCCGCCGAACGGCATCGACGGCAGCGCGACCGGTTCGGAACCGGTCGCGAGCAACAGGTGCTCGCAGCTGATGCGCGTCGTATGCCCGCCGCCGACGACGTCGACGGTCTTGCCGTCGACCACCTGCGCATCGCCATGCAGCACGCGCACGCCGTTCTTCTTGAGCAGCGCGCCGACCCCGCGCGTCAGCCGGTCGACGATACCGTCCTTCCAGGCGACGCTTTTCCCGATGTCGATCTCGGGCGTGCGCACGCGGATCCCGAGCGCGCCCTCGCCCGCGTGGCCGCGGGCCTGTTCGAATGCGTCGGCCACGTGGATCAGCGCCTTCGACGGAATGCAGCCGATGTTCAGGCACGTGCCGCCGAGCCGGTCGCGCTCGACGAGCACGGTCGGAATGCCGAGCTGGCCGGCGCGAATCGCGGCGACGTAGCCGCCCGGGCCGCCGCCGATCACCAGCAGCGTGGTGTGTTCGTTCTTCATTGCGTGATCACTCCACGAACAGCAGTGCCGGGCGCTCGAGCACCGCGCGCACGGCCTGGATGAATTCGGCCGCATCCGCGCCATCGACGACGCGATGGTCGAACGACGACGACAGGTTCATCATCTTGCGCGCGACGACCGCGCCGTCGCGGATCATCGGTCGCTCGACGATGCGGTTCACGCCGACGATGCCCACTTCAGGATGATTGATGACCGGTGTCGACACGATGCCGCCGAGCGCGCCGAGGCTCGAGATCGTGATCGTCGAGCCGCTCAGCTCGTCGCGCTGCGCGCGGTTCGCGCGCACCGCATCGGCGAGCCGCGCGATCTCGGCGGAAATCGACCACACGTCGCGCGCTTCCGCATGACGCAGCACGGGCACCGTGAGGCCGCCGTCCGTCTGTGTCGCGACGCCCATGTGCACCGCGCCGTAGCGCGTGACGACACCCGCTTCGTCGTCGAAACGCGCGTTGATCTGCGGGAAGTCGCGCAACGCGATCACCATCGCGCGGATCAGCAGCGGCAGCGGCGTGAGCTTGCCGCGCGTGTCGCCGTGGCGGCGATTCAGTTCCGTGCGCAACGATTCGAGCTCGGTGACGTCGATCTCCTCGACGTAGCTGAAGTGCGGAATGCGGCGCTTCGCTTCCTGCATCTTGCGTGCGATCGCGCGCCGCAGGCCGATCACCGGAACGTCGGTTTCGTCGTTGCGTTCGGCGTAGCCATGCGCGTGCGATCCGCACGCCGCACCGCTGCCGGTGCCCGCATACGCATCGAGGTCCGCGTGCAGGATCCGCCCTGCCTCACCGGTGCCGCGCACATAGCGCAGCTCGATGCCCATGTCCCATGCGCGCTGGCGCACGGCCGGCGATGCGAGCGGCCGTTCGCCCGGCGCGAGGGCCGCGCGCGGCGGCTCCGCTTTCTCCGCGTGCTCGGCCTGCTTCGCACGACGCGGCTCCGCCGGTGCGGGCTTCGCCGCCGGTTTGGCGGACAATTCCGCCGGCGCGTCGGCCACCGACTTCGACGGCGCCGACGCGACCGGTGCGGTTGCTACCTTTGATTCCCGCACCGGTGCGCCGGCCTTCAGGTTGCCGTCGCCTTCGACCTCGAGGCGAATCAGCTCGCTGCCGACCGCCATCATCTCGCCGATCCGGCCGCCGAGCTCGATCACCTTGCCGGTCACCGGCGACGGAATCTCGACCGCCGCCTTGTCGGTCATCACGTCGGCGAGCGGCTGGTCTTCCTTGATCGTCTGCCCGACTTCCACGTGCCAGGCCACCAGCTCGACCTCGGCAATCCCTTCGCCGATATCCGGCATCTTGATGACATGAATCCCCATCTCACGCCTCCATCACGCGTCGCAACGCTTCACCGACCCGGGCCGGGCCCGGAAAGTACGCCCACTCCTGCGCATGCGGATACGGCGTATCCCAGCCCGTCGTGCGCTCGACCGGCGCCTCGAGGTGGTAGAAGCAATGTTCCTGGACCAGCGACACCAGTTCCGCACCGTAACCGCAGGTGCGCGTCGCCTCGTGCACCACGACGCAGCGCCCGGTCTTGCGCACCGACGCGACGATCGTGTCGAGGTCGAGCGGCCACAGCGTGCGCAGGTCGATCACCTCCGCGTCGATGCCCGTCTCCTCGGCCGCGGCGAGCGACACGTGCACCGTCGTGCCGTAGGTCAGCACCGTCACGTCGTTGCCGGGCCGCACCACGGCGGCCGTATCGAGCGGCACCGTGTAGTAGCCCTCGGGCACCGCGCTGGCCGGATGCTTGAGCCACGACGTGACCGGCCGGTCGTGATGCCCGTCGAACGGCCCGTTGTACAGCCGTTTCGGTTCGAGGAAGATCACCGGATCGTCGTTCTCGATCGATGCGATCAGCAGCCCCTTGGCGTCGTACGGATTCGACGGCATCACCGTGCGCAGCCCGCACACCTGCGTGAACATCGCCTCCGGGCTCTGGCTGTGCGTCTGGCCGCCGTAGATCCCGCCGCCGCAGGGCATGCGGATCGTCATCGGCGCGATGAACTGGCCGGCCGAGCGATAGCGCAGCCGCGCGCCTTCCGACACGATCTGGTCGGATGCCGGATAGAAATAGTCGGCGAACTGGATCTCGCACACCGGGCGCAGCCCGTATGCGCCCATCCCCACCGCCGCGCCGACGATCCCGCTTTCCGAGATCGGCGCATCGAACACGCGCGACTTGCCGTATTTGTTCTGCAGTCCTTCGGTACAGCGGAACACGCCGCCGAAATAACCGACGTCCTGCCCGAACACGACCACGTCGCTGTCGCGCCCGAGCATCACGTCCATCGCCGAGCGCAGCGCCTGGATCATCGTCATCGGCTGCGTTGCCGTGCCTGCCTCTTGTTGCGCCATGATCACGCTCCCAGTTCCTGGCGCTGACGGCGCAGGTGCGCGGGCAGCTCCTTGTACACGTCGTCGAACATCGACGCCGGCGACGGAATCCGGTCGTCGGCCAGCGAGCCGTATTTCTCCGCTTCCTTCTGCGCGGAGATCACCTCGGCCTCGAGCTCGGCCGTCAACGCTTCGTGCGCGCTGTCGGACCAGAGGCCCTTGACGATCAGGTGGCGCTTGAAGCGTTCGATCGGATCGCCGAGCGGGAAATGGGACCAGTCGTCGCTCGGCCGGTACTTGGTCGGATCGTCCGACGTCGAATGCGCGCCCGCACGGTAGGTCACCCATTCGATCAGCGTCGGGCCGAGATTGCGGCGCGCGCGTTCGGCCGCCCAGCTCGACGCCGCGTAGATCGCGAGGAAGTCGTTGCCGTCGACGCGCAGCGACGCGATCCCGCAGCCGACGCCGCGCCCGGCGAAGGTCGTGCCTTCGCCGCCCGCGATCGCCTGGAACGTCGAGATCGCCCACTGGTTGTTGACGACGTTCAGCACAACCGGCGCGCGGTACACGTGCGCGAACGTGAGCGCAGTATGGAAGTCGGATTCGGCCGTCGCGCCGTCACCGATCCACGCGGACGCGATCTTCGTGTCGCCCTTGATCGCCGACGCCATCGCCCAGCCGACCGCCTGGATGAACTGCGTCGCGAGGTTGCCGGAGATGGAGAAGAAGCCCGCGTCGCGGTCCGAGTACATCACGGGGAGCTGGCGGCCTTTCAGCGGGTCGCCTTCGTTCGACATCAGCTGGCAGATCATCCGTTCGAGCGGGACGTCGCGCGCGATCAGGATGCTCTGCTGCCGGTAGGTCGGGAAGCACATGTCGCCGTCGCGCAGCGCCATCGTGTGCGCGGTGCCGATCGCCTCTTCGCCGAGGCTCAACATGTAGAAGGAGATTTTCTTCTGACGCTGCGCGATCATCATGCGCGCGTCGAATATGCGGGTCTTGAGCATCGCGCGCAGGCCGGCGATCAGCCGCGCATCGTCGAGATCCGGTGCCCACGGGCCGACGGCCTTGCCGCTGTCGTCGAGCACGCGCACGAGGCTGCGGGCGAGATCGGCGGTGTCCGCCGCGGCAACGTCGATCGGCGGGCGGCGAACGGCACCGGCCGGCGATAGATGCAGATAGGAAAAGTCCGTCTTGCAGCCCGGGCGCCCGGTGGGCTCCGGCACATGCAGACGCAATGGCTCTGACAGGCTCATCGTGTCGTCTCCACGCTCGATTGTGTCTCACGCTGTTTGGGAACGCGCGGCCGGTTGCCGGCCTGCGCGCGGGTTGGCGTGCGGATAGGCACGTCAACCTCGGAAATCTATGCCTTGCCGCGGCGCACGTCGATGCCCAAGCCGCTCGATCGCGGTGAGCAGATTTGCCATGGGGAATCGCTGCGGCGCATCGGGGCGACCGGCGGCATCGGCGCAGCATGGGTTTGCTGCGGCGCAGGGTCGCCGGGTAGACGGCGATCGGGCATCGGGCCGCGAACGGGTGGGCGCGCGGCGGTCATGCGAAGGTACGACGCAAAAGACCCCGCGAAATCGTCGATTTCGGCGGGGTCTTTCGGGGGCGGGTGCGGCCGGGCCGGCGGCCCGCCTTGCCGGCTTACTCCGGCACGCGACCGGTCACGCGTCGGGGCGGAAGATGTCGAAGCGGCTGTCGGGCTTCACGTGCACGTAGGCCGACGGGCCGCCCGCACGAAGAATGATGCCGGCGCCGAACGTGTCGAAGATGCCGTCCTTCAGCAGGTCATGACGGATATGGACCGCGACGACCTCGCCCAGCACCAGCGTGGCCGGCGTCTCGACGCCATGATGATCGCGCAGCCGGATCACGTCGGTCACCCTGCATTCGAAGTTCACGCCGCTTTCCGCGACGCGCGGCACGTTGACGACACGCGACGGCACCGCGGTCAGGCCGCCGAGTTCGAATTCGTTGACCTCGTACGGTACGGCGGCGCAGGTCTGGTTCATCCGCTCGGCGAGATCGCGCGTCGCGAGATTCCACACGAACTCGCCGGTCTCCTGCACGTTGCGCAGGCTGTCCTTCGCGCCGGTACTCGAAAAGCCGATGATCGGCGGACGATAGTTGAACGCGTTGAAAAAACTGTAGGGCGCGAGATTGAGCGTGCCGTCGCCGCCGCGGGAAGCGATCCAGCCAATCGGGCGCGGGCCGATGATCGCGTTCAGCGGATCGTGCGGCAGGCCGTGGCCTTGCGAGGGTTCGTAATAGTGGTGGGTCGAGTCGTTCATGACAGGTGGTGTGGCGAGGCGCAAGCGATGGCGGAATCGGCCGGCGCGCTGCGTTCGCCGGGGGCGGCGAACGCGTGCGGCGCGACGTGCGTGCCAGTATCACATGGCGCCGTTTTCGCCGCAGCGAAGCGGCACGGACGATGAAGGCGTCACGCGTCACACTCACAAAAAAACCCGCGAGGGCTTCATTTCTCGCGGGTTTTTTACACCTTCGTCAAATCGAATCTCGTCAATGCAATCGATGGTGCCGGGGACCGGACTCGAACCGGCAAGCCAGTTAAGGCGGCGGATTTTCATCACACTGCTTCTTTCAAAGCCGGCGTCGCGTGCGCGATGCCGTTCGTGCGCTGGACTATGCCTTCGCCGTCGCGCGCGGGCTTGCCTGCCGCCCATGCGCCTTAGGCGCCCCCCGTCTAGTCTCTACACCTTCCTCGCGGATGCCGCGAGGCTTGGCTCGGCGTTGCCTCGATGCGCGCATCAGGGGTTTCGCCGAATTTGAAGGGTTCTGCACCGACCGTTTCCGACCGGGCACTCAATCGTTTAAGTCCGCTATGTTTACCAATTTCATCACCCCGGCAAGAGGGCGGACGCGATTCTACCATTGCTTGCCCATGCGTTCCCTTATTCCGCGGCGTCGCATCGCGACACCCCCCACTTCCGCACGGATTCATCCGTTGTCGTCGATGCCGCCGCACCGCCGCCAACGATTTCCTCCCGCGCCGCGGCATCCCCGATACAATCGAGTCCGCGTCGTCCTACGGCCCGATCCGTCAGACGTTTGTGTCGTGCTTTTTGCGAAACAAGCGTCGCCTGCGTCATCGCGAAGTCACAAACGTTTTCGATAATTTCCCGGCCGAAAACGTTTACATCGCAAGGTTTCATGACCTCGACCATCAAGGACGTCGCTGCCCTCGCGGGCTTCTCGATCGCTACCGTCTCGCGCGCGATCAACGCTCCGCATACCGTCAGCCCCGCCACGCTGCAAACGATCCGCACCGCGATCGACACACTGCAGTTCCGCCCGAGCCCGCTCGGCCGGCAGCTGCGCGGCGAGCGCACGCGGCTCGTCGGCGTCGTCGTGCCGACGTTGTCGAACCCCGTGTTCGCCGACTGCCTGCAAGGCATCGACGAACTCGCGACCGCGGCCGGCTTCAAGCTGATTCTGATGACGACCGAATACGACGCGGCACGCGAGCGCCACGCGATCGAGACGCTGCGCGAACAGCGCGTCGAAGGGCTGATCCTCACCGTCGCCGATGCGGATACCCACCCGCTGCTCGACATGCTCGACCACGACGGCCCGCACTACGTGCTGATGCACAACGACACGCAGCGCCGCCCGTCGGTGTCGGTCGACAACCGCCGTGCCGCGTATGACGGCGTGCGGCTGCTGACCGCGCGCGGCCACCGCCGCTTGCTGATGCTGGCCGGCTCGCTTGCCGCGTCGGATCGCGCGCGCCAGCGTCATCTCGGCTATGCGCAGGCCCTCGAGGAAATCGGCGTCGCCCCGTTGCCGCCGGTCGAAGTCGACTTCAACGCGCCCGAGCTGCCCGACGCGGTGCTCGCGCATCTCACCGCGCACGCGACGCGCCCGACCGCCCTCTTCTGCAGCAACGACCTGCTCGCGATGGTCGTGATGCGCGGCCTGCGCCGCGCGGGCTTCTCGATTCCCGACGACCTGTCGGTGCTCGGCTTCGACGGGATCGCGCTCGGCGAACTGCTCGCGCCGCCGCTCGCGAGCGTCGCGACGCCGAACCGCGACATCGGCCGCCACGCATGGCAGCGTCTCGTCGAATGCATCGGCGGCGCGGCGATCGAACGCACGTCGCTGATCCTGCCGCACCTGGTGCGCGACGGCGCAACCGTGGCGCCGCCGGCCACCGACCTGCAATTGCGCAAGGCCTGAACCCGCGCCGCACACCCTGCACACCACCACACCACCCCTGCGCCTCACCCTCGCCCGGAGACCTACCGTGTCCTTTCGCCTGACCTCGCTGCTGCGCGCGCTTGCAGCGCCCATCGCCTGCGCCGCGCTCTTCGCCGGCGCGCCCGCCGCCCACGCCGACGAAACCGCGATCTGCTACAACTGCCCGCCCGAATGGGCCGACTGGGCCGCGCAGATCGCGGCGATCAAACAGAAGACCGGCATCCGCGTGCCGTTCGACAACAAGAACTCGGGCCAGTCGATCGCGCAGCTGATCGCCGAGCAGAAGAGCCCGGTCGCCGACGTGGTCTACCTCGGCGTGTCGTCGGCGTTCCAGGCGAAGGACAAGGGCGTGATCGCACCGTACAAGCCCGCGCACTGGAACGACATTCCCGCGAACCTGAAGGACCCGCAAGGCTACTGGTTCGCGATCCACTCGGGCACGCTCGGCTTCTTCGTGAACAAGGACGCGCTCGACGGCAAGCCGGTGCCGCGCTCGTGGGCCGATCTGCTGAAGCCGGAATACAAGGGCATGGTCGGCTATCTCGACCCGTCGAGTGCGTTCGTCGGCTATGCGGGCGCGGTGGCCGTGAACCAGGCGCTCGGCGGCAGCCTCGACAACTTCAAGCCCGCACTCGACTGGTTCAGGAAGCTGAAGGCGAATGCGCCGATCGTGCCGAAGCAGACCGCGTATGCGCGCGTGCTGTCGGGTGAAATTCCGATCCTGCTCGACTACGACTTCGACGCGTATCGCGCGAAGTACAAGGACAGCGCGAACGTCGAGTTCGTGATTCCGAAGGAAGGCACGATCGCGGTGCCGTACGTGATGAGTCTCGTGAAGGGCGCCCCGCACGACGCGAACGGCAAGAAGGTGCTCGACTTCGTGCTGTCCGACGAAGGCCAGAAGCTGTGGGCCAACGCCTACCTGCGCCCGGTGCGCGCGCAAGCGCTCGGCGCCGACATCGCATCGAAGTTCCTGCCGGCGAGCGAATATGCGCGTGCGAAACCGGTCGACTTCGGCAAGATGGCGGCCGGCCAGCAGGCATTCGGCCAGCAATACCTGCAGATCATGCAGTAAGCGGCGGACCTCACCGATGCTTGACCTGACTTTCCCGCTGCGCTGGCGCGTCGCGCTCGTCGCGCCGGCGCTCGCGGTGTTCGCCGCGTTCTGGCTGCTGCCGATGGCCGCGCTCGTTCAGGTGTCCGCCGACGGCGCGTTCTTCTCGCACTACGCGGCGCTGCTCGGCAATGCGCGCTACATGAAGAGCCTCGGCGAAACCATCGCGCTGTCCGCGGGCGTCACGCTCGCGACGCTCGCGCTGTCGACGATCTCGGGCCTCCTGCTCGCACGCCGCGAATTCGCGGGCAAGCGCGTGCTGCTCGCGCTGCTCACGTTTCCGCTCGCGTTCCCGGGGGTCGTCGTCGGCTTCATGGTGATCATGCTCGCCGGGCGACAGGGGCTGATCGGGATGCTGTCCGCGAAGCTCACCGGCGACAAGTGGGTGTTCGCGTACTCGGTCGCCGGGCTGTTCATCGGCTACCTGTACTTCTCGATTCCGCGCGTGATCGTCACCGTGATCGCGGCCGCGTCGAAGCTCGACGCGTCGCTCGAGGAAGCCGCGCGTTCGCTCGGCGCATCGCCGTGGCGCATCTTCGTCGACATCGTGCTGCCCGCGCTCGCGCCGGGCCTGATCGCGGCCGGCGCGATCTGCTTCGCGACCGCGATGGGCGCGTTCGGCACCGCGTTCACGCTCGCCACCGACCTGAACGTGTTGCCGATGACGATCTATACCGAGTTCACGCTGAACGCGAACATCGCGACGGCGGCCGGCCTGTCGATCGTGCTCGGCATCGTCACCTGGGCCGTGCTCGCGCTCGCGCGCCGCTTCACCGGCCACACTGCCGCCGCCGCGGCCTGAGGATTCCTGCATGCAATCGCTTTCCGGCTCT
>NZ_JAAGPH010000119.1:0-25729 GCF_017104705.1 Burkholderia sp. Se-20373
GCCGGGGCCGCGATCGCCGCCTTGGGGGCGACGCTCGCCGTGCTCGCGACGGCTTGCGCTGCGACCGTCGCCGGCCGGACGCCGGCCTGGCCGGTCAGCGACGTGCGCAGCAGTTCCATCTGCTGGCTCATCACGTGCGACAGCAGCTGATTCTGCTCCCGCAACACGCGCTTGACCGTCGAGCCGCCTTCGGCCGCCACCCATTCCACCGGGGCGGCGGCGAGCGGCGCGAGCGCCTGCGCGGACGGCGCGGCCGCGACCGCCGCCGTGGACGGTTCCGCCACGGCTACGGCTGCGGTCTCGGCTTCGACCTCGGCCCCGGTCGACGTAGCGGCCGCCGGCAGGTGGTCCGCGACATACTCGGCGAGCGCCTGCACCGTCGCCAGGTCTTCGAAGAAGCGGCGCATGGCCAGCTTCACGCCGTACTCCGCCTCGATGTGCCGGATGGCCTCGATCAGCACGATCGAGTCGGCGCCCATCTCGAGGAAGGGCAGTTCGATGTTGATGGTGGCGGGATCGGCCTGGATCAATTCGCCGATCTTGCCGCGAAGCCATTCGAGCACCTCGCCGCTGCGATCGTGCGTCGGTGCGGTGGCGAGGGGTGATGCGCTTGTCTGAGTCATGGACGTGTCCGCTTTCTGGAACCAGGTACGGCTGCGTTGGAAGGGATAGGACGGCAATGCGATGCGCGCGGGCGCGGGTGTTTCGGTCGGGGCCCAGTCGACCTCGACGCCGCGGGCATACAGGGTCGACAGCGTTTCGATCAGCGCTTGCTGCTCGACTTGCGGCCGCTGCAGGGCAAGGAACTGGATCCCGGCGTCCGGCGCACAGCACGCGCGGGCCAGGTTGACGAGCACCGGCTTGGGGCCGATTTCGACCAGCACGCTGAAACCGGCTTCGGCGAGGCGCTCGACGCTGCGCGCGAACTGCACCGGCTCCCGGCAATGGCGGCGCCAGTACAGGTCGGTGGGCGCGTCGTCCATCACGGCGCCCGTGAGATTCGAATAGAACGGGATCGCCGGGCGCGCGATGGGCACGGCTTTCGCCGCGGCCTGGAAGCGGTCCAGCATCGGCTCGAGCAGCGGCGAGTGAAACGCATGCGACGTATTGAGCGGCACGGACCGGATGTCCCGCGCGGCGAACGCATCGACCAGCGTCGCGATGCGCGCGCGCTGGCCGGAGATCACGATGCTCGCCGGGCCGTTGACGGCCGCTACCGCGACCTCGTGCGGCCACGCTTCGATCGCGCGCTCGACCGTGGCGAGGTCGGTGAAAATCGCCGCCATCTCGCCGTCGCGGGGCAACGCCTGCATCAGCCGGCCGCGTTCGGCGATCAGCCGCAGGCCGTCTTCCGGCGAGAAGACGCCGGCCGCGCACGCCGCCGCGTACTCGCCGACGCTGTGGCCCATCACCGCGTCGGGCACCACGCCGAACGACGCGAGCAACGTGGTGAGCGCGTACTGCAGCGAGAACAGGGCCGGCTGGCTGTAGCCGGTCTGGTGGATGTCCTCGCCCGGGGCCGACAGCACGTCGAGCAACGGCTTGTCGAGCAGCGGATCGGCCACCGCGCGGCAGCGGTCGATGGCGTCGCGGAACACCGGATACGCGTCGTACAGGCGGCGGCCCATGCCGGCGTATTGCGAACCCTGGCCGGTGAACAGGAAGGCCATCTTCACGCGGGGCGCGGGCTGCGCCGCGCCGGCGGGTTCCTTCGCGTGGAAGGCGCGCAGCTTGTCGATCGCGTCGTCGAGCGACGTCACCGGCCACGCGAGCCGATGCGCGAAATGCGAGCGGCCGGTCGCCGCCGAAAAGGCCACGGCCGCGATGTCGAGACCGGGTTCGGCTTCGAGCCGCCGCTGATAGCGCCGAACCAGCTCGCGCAACGCCGCCGGGGTCTTGGCCGACAGCACCAGCGGATGCACCTTGTGCGTCGTCGGCGTCACCGGCCGCGCCGGCGCGGGCGCTTCTTCGAGCACCAGGTGGGCATTGGTGCCGCTCGCGCCGAACGCGCTGACGCCGGCTCGCCGTGGCCGTTCGCCGCGTGGCCACGCGCTCGCCTCGGCGCAGATCTCGAGGGGCAGCGCGTCCCACTGCACCAGCGGGCTCGGCTGGCGGAAATGCAGGTGGGCGGGCAGGCGGTCATGGTTCAGCGACAGCACGACCTTGATGACGCCCGCGATGCCGGCGGCGGACTCCGTGTGGCCGATGTTGGTTTTCACCGAGCCGACGCGCAGCCGCCGGCCTGCATCGCGGCCATCGCCGAATACCGTCGCCAGCGCCTGCAACTCGACGGGATCGCCCAGCGGGGTGCCGGTGCCATGCGCTTCCACGTAATCGATGGACGCGGCGGGCAGCCCGCCCAGCGCCTGGCGGATCACGGCTTCCTGCGCCCGTCCGTTCGGCGCGGTAAAGCCGCTCGACGCGCCGTCGTGGTTGACGGCCGAACCCCGCAGCACGGCCAGCACGCGATCGCCCGCGGCGAGCGCATCGGACAGGCGCTTGAGCACCAGCGCGCCGCAGCCTTCGCTGCGCACGAAGCCGTCCGCCGCCGCGTCGAAGGTCTTGCAGCGGCCGTCCGGCGCCAGCGCCCGCGTGCGCGAGACGGCGATGGAGTTGTCCGGCGACAGGATCAGGTTGACGCCGCCCGCGATGGCGAGATCGCACTCGCCGCTGCGCAGGTTCTGGCTGGCGGTATGGATCGCGGTGAGCGACGACGAGCAGGCGGTGTCGATCGCCATGCTCGGCCCCTGCACGCCCAGTCCGTAGGAGATGCGGCCGGCCGCCGTGTTCAGCGGATTGCCGGTGAAGAAATAGCCGTCGATGCCGCTGCCGCCGCCGTTGCGAAGCTGCAGGTTCGCGTAATCGTTGGTGGTGATGCCGACGAACACGCCGGTGCGGCTACCCTTGAGACTGTCGACCGGAATGCCGGCGTGCTCCAGCGCTTCGTGACTGACTTCGAGCAACAGGCGCTGCTGCGGGTCCATCGCGCTCGCTTCGCGCGGCGTGATGCGGAAAAACGCCGGATCGAACTGGTCGACGTCGTCGAGAAAACCGCCGAAGCGGCTGTATATGCGCCCCGGCTTTTCCGGATCGGGGTCGTAGTACGCATCGACATCCCAGCGCTCGCGCGGCACTTCGGAGATCGCATCCACCCCGTCGTTCAGCAGCTTCCAGTAGGCGTCGAGATCGTGCGCGGCGCCCGGAAACCGGCAGCTCATGCCGACGATCGCGATCGGCTCCGGCGTGCCGGCGTCGCGTGACGCGATGGCCGGCGCGATCGGCTGAGGCTGCTGCTGCGGCACGGCCTGCGTCTGCGGCGGTGCCACGTGCGCGTCCGCCGCCATGCCGGACGCCTGCTCCGCGAGGAAATCCGCGAGGGCGTTGACCGTCGGATGATCGAACAACAGCGCGACCGACAACGGAATGCCCAGCGCGGTTTCGAGCTGCGTGCGCACGTCCAGCGCCATCAGCGAATCCATGCCCATCTCGAAGAAGCCGAGATCGCGATCCAGCGTCCCCGCGTCGTAGCCGAGCACCTGGGCCACCGCGCGATCGATGCGGTCCGCCAGCAGGCGCTTGCGCTCGCGCGGCGATGCGTCGCTCAACGCCGTCATCGCCGGCGCGCTCGGCGCGCTTTTGGCCACCCGCACGCGGTCGAGGAACGGCTTGGGTCCGCGCGCCTCGTAGGAGCCCTGGAACAGCGCCAGGTCGATATCGACGACCGCGACCTGCGGCACGGCGGGGAGACGATTCAGCGCGTCGAGCGCGCGATCCGCCGCCAGCGACCGGATGCCGACCCGCCGCAGCAGCGCTTCCGCCTCGGGGAACGTCATGCCGCCGTGCGCCCACGGTCCCCAGTTCACGCTCAGCGCGGTCAGGCCCTGGCCGCGGCGATGATGCGCGAGCGCGTCGAGGAAGCGGTTCGCGGCGCTGTAGTGCGCCTGCTCGCGCGAACCCCACGCGGACGCGATCGACGAAAACAGGATGAAGAAATCGAGCGGGAAGTGCCCGCTTTGCTGATGGAGCAGCCACGCGCCGGCGACCTTCGGTTGCAGCACCGCGTCCAGTTCCTCGCGCCCGACCTGCATGATCGGCTTGTAGCCGACGACGCCGGCCGCGTGCACGATGCCCCGCAGCGGCACGCCGTCGCGCCGGAGCGCGGCGAAGAAAGCGGCGACCGCGGCGGGCTCGGCGATATCGACGCGCTCGCAGTGCAGCGTGACGTTCCGCTCGCGCAGCTCGGCGATCGCCCGCCGGCTCTCGTCGCTCGCGGCCCCTTGCCGGCCGGCCAGGATCAGCGTGCGTGCGCCGCGCGCCGCCAGCCACCGGGCGGTGTGCAGCCCGAGCGCGCCGAACCCGCCGGTGATCAGGTAGGCCGCGTCCCGGTCGACCGGCAGCGCGGTTGTTTCGGCAGGCGCGAGCGGGCTCAGGCGCGCGACATGGCGCATGCCGTGCCGCAACGCCACCTGTTCCTCGCGGCTCTCGCCGAGTAGTGCGTGGAGCAGCGCCTGCGTCTCGTCTTCCGGCGCGGCCGGATCGAGATCGATCGCGGTGCCGAACCATTCCGGATGCTCGATCATCGCGCCGCGCGCCAGGCCCGACAGCGCTGCCTGCGCGAGCCCGGAGACGAGCGGCGCTGCGCCGGCTTCCACCGCGTCGCGCGTGATCACCGAGATCCTGGGCCGGGTCGACGGCGTCCACTCGCGCTCGCCGCCGACCAGCGCGTGCACGAGATGCAGCAGGGCCGTGGCCATGCGCGTCTCGCCGACGGCTTCGTCCAGCGCCCACAGAAAGACGATGCGCTGGCCAGGGGCAGCCGCTTCGTTCAGCAGGCGGACGAAGTCGTCCGGCCGCTCGGGCGCGACCTGCCAGCCCGCTTTCATGTCGGCGACATAGTCGAGGCCGGGGCGCACCAGCGAGCAGGCCGCGCCGCGCGCCCGCAGGAGCGCCGCAAGCCGCTCGCCGGCACCGCTCGCGTCCGCGAAGATCAGCCACGGGGACGCGTCGGCGGCGACCGGTGCCGCCGGCAGCGCGGCCTGCTGCTCCCACACCACGTGATAGAGCGGGCTTGCGTTCGACGCGACGGTTGCGGCGGGGGCGAACGCCGTCCTGAGCAGGTCAGGAAACGCGTTCAGCAGGTCCTCCGGGTACTTGCCGGACGACTTGAGGTGCCGCACCGCTGCGTCGATGCTGCCGGCATCCATGCCGGCGACGGGCGACGGGATCTTCTCCAGGCTGAAGCGCTGCCGCTCGAACGGATAGTTCGGCAGGGTCGTGGCGGGTTGGGCGGGCGCCGGGAACAGCGCGCGCCAGTCGAACTGCGCGCCCTGCACGTACAACGCCGCGAGTGCGTGGTCCAGTGCATCGCCGGCACACGGCGGCGGCAGCCAGCCGTCGGCGAGCCCCTCCGGCGTGGGCGGCGCGTCGGCTTGATCCGACGTGCCGGCCAGCTGCAACCAGTACGGCGGATGCGTCACCTCGTCCGTCACTTCCGCGCCGACGCAACCGGAAATCAGGCGAACCGACGGCCGTGCGAGCGAGATGTCCTGAAGCACGGCGCGCAACGCTTCGGCATCCGAACGGGCGGCCACGACGCGCAGCGCGTCGGCCACGCTCACGACGCCCGCCACGCAGGCCGCGACATATTCGCCGATGCCATGGCCCGACACGACGGCCGGGCGGATGCCCCAGCCCTTCCATAGTTCCGCCCACGCGAACTGGATCGCGAAGCGGCCCGCGTCGGTCTCGAGTGCGTCCAGCGGCACCTGGCAGCGCGCGAACGCGTCGCGGAACAGCGGTTCCGACGCATGGAGCGCGCGCGCGGCGCCGGTGTCCGGCGCGCCGAACATGAAGCCCACGCGCAACGCCTTGCCCGTGCGCGCCGCTGCCGCCGACGCTGCCTTCACGCCCGCTACATAGGCCGCGCGAAACGGATAGTGACTCCGTCCGGTGGCGGCGGCGCGGCAGATGGCGGCCAGCTCCCGCGGCGTCGCGCCGGCGATCGCGCGCTCGTAGCGTTGCGCGAGCGCCGCCAGCGCCGCTTCGGATCGGGCCGACAGCAGCAGCAGCGCGCGCTGCGCGGCGTGCGCCGGCGCGACGGGCGGCTCCTCGACGATCGCGTGCGCATTGGTGCCGCTGAATCCGAACGCGCTCACCCCGGCGATGCGCTTGCGTTCCCCGCGCTGCCACGCGACCGGATCGGCCGCGACGCGGATCGGGATCTCCTGCCACGGCGTATGCGGATTGGGTCGGGTGAAATGCAGGTGCGCCGGAATCCGGTCGTGCTCGAACGACAGCAGGACCTTGATCAGGCCGGCGATGCCGGAAGCCGACTCCAGATGCCCGATATTGGTCTTGACCGAACCGATCACGAGCGGCTCGTCCGCCGTGCGTCCGGGGCCGTAGACGCCGGCCAGCGCCTCGACCTCGATCGGGTCGCCGAGGGACGTCCCGGTACCGTGGGCCTCGACATAGGCGACGTCGCCGGGCGCGACACCGGCCTGGTTCAGTGCGCGGCGGATCACCCGTTCCTGCGAATCGCGGCTCGGCACCGTCAGCCCGCCGCCCGCGCCGCCCTGGTCGACCGCCGTGCCGCGCACGATGCCGAGCACCCGGTCGCCGTCGGCGAGCGCGTCGGCGAGGCGCTTGAGCACCACCATGCCGCACCCTTCACCGCGCACGTAGCCGTCGGCCGCCGCGTCGAAGGTCTTGCAGCGTCCGTCCGGCGACAGCATGCGCGCCTGCGAGAAACTGACCATGACCTCGGGCGACAGCATCAGGTTGACGCCGCCCGCGAGCGCCATGCCGGTTTCGCGCGAGCGCAGGCTTTCGCAGGCCAGGTGCAGGCACACCAGCGACGACGAGCAGGCGGTATCGATCGCCATGCTCGGGCCGGTGAGACCCAGCACGAACGACAGCCGGCCCGCGGCCATGTTCAGCGCACTGCCCGTGCCCGCGTAGCTGCTCGACGGCATCGACGCATTGGACACCTGGATCGCATGATCGAAGCAGGTGATGCCGACGTACACGCCCGTGGCCGACTGGCGGAAGCGCTCGGGCGCGAGATGGGCGTTCTCGAGCGCCTCCCACGCCACTTCGAGCAGGAGCCGCTGTTGCGGATCGAGGTAGGTCGCTTCGCGCGGCGCGATCCCGAAGAACGCCGCGTCGAATTGATCGACGCGTTCGAGAAAGGCGCCGTGGCGGGTCGCCATCTTGCCGGGCGCGGACGGATCGGGGTCGTAATAGCGATCGATGTCCCAGCGTTCGCCCGGCACTTCGGTGACGGCATCGCGCGCACCATCGAGCAATTGCCAGAACGCGTCCGGCGTATCGCTGCGGCCGGGGAAGCGGCAAGCCATGCCGATGACGGCGATCGGCTCGTTGCGGTCCGAACGCAGCGCCGCGATTTCCGCGCGCCGCAGACGCAATTCGTCGAGCGCGGCTTTCAGTGCATGCGTGGCCTTGGCGTTCATTGGGCGCCGATCTCCTGGGCGATCAGTTCGGAAAGGTCGTCCTCGTCGAGGTCGTCGGATGCTTCGTCGACGACCGGCGCGGGAAGCGACGGCGACAGTTCGTTGAGCACGTACTGGGCGAGCGCCCGCAGGTTCGGATAGGAAAAGAACAGCGTCGCGCGAAACGGCCTGCCGAACACTTTGGTGAGGCGGTCCGTCAGTTCGAGCGCGACCAGCGAATCCAGGCCGAGATCGAGCAGGGATTGCTCGGGCGCGATGGCATCGGGGCCGGGCAGACGCAAGGTCTCGGCCAGCATCGCGGCGAGCGTGGCGGTGACGCGCTCGACCCGCTCGCGCGGCGCGCATGCATGCAGCTGGCGCAGCAAGGCCGTTTCCTGCTGCACGGGCTGCGCGGCCGGTTGCGCCAGCTCGGAAAACAGCGCGGACCCGGCGGCCGGCGCATCGACCCGGAACAGGGTCGGCCAGTCGATTTGCGCGACCCCGGACTGGGCGACGCCGGACGCCATCAGCCGTTCCAGCGTCGCGATGGCCAGCTCGGGCGGCAGCGTGCCGACGCCGAGCGCGCCCAGTTGTTCGTGCGCGCGCCGTCCGTAGTCGGTGGCGGCGTGGCCGATGTCCGCCCACGGCCCCCAATTGACGCTGAGCCCCGGTTGCCCCTGCGCGCGCCGATGCTGGGCGAGGGCGTCGAGGAAGCTGTTCGCCGCCGCGTAGTTGCCCTGGCCCGGCATGGTGATCAGCGCGGCCATCGACGAGAACAGCACGAAATGGTCGAGCGGCAAGCCGGCCGTCAGCTCGTGCAGATACCAGGCGCCATCGGCCTTGCCGCTGCCGGCGCGATGGAAGACGTCGTCGTCCTGGCGCGCCAGCAGCGCATCGTCGAGCGCGCCGGCGAGGTGAAAGATCCCTTTGAGCGGCGGCATCGAATGCGCGATTTCACCGAGCGCCTGCTCGACGTCCTCGCGGCGCGACAGGTCGGCGCGAATGAAGCGCGCGTCGAGCGCACGCAGGATTTTCTCGTGCGCGGCGGAAGGTTCGCCGCGCCCCAGCAGCACGATTTTCCCGGCGCCGTGGTCGGCGAGCCAGGACGCGAGCCGCAGGCCGAGCCCGCCGAGCCCGCCGGTCACGAGATACGTCGCGTCATCGTGGAACCGGATCGGCCGGTGGCTGACGAATTCGCGATTGTCGCGGGCGATGCGCGCGACGTAGCGCTGGTCGCGGCGAAACGCGATCATGTCTTCCCGGCCGCCCGCCTGTACCGCTTGCACGATGTGAGCCGCCGATGGCTGCGCGGGATCGAGGTCGACGATCCCGCCCCACAGCGCCGCATGCTCGACCGCGATCGCGCGGCCCAATCCCCACAGCGGGGCCTGCGCCACCGCGATCGATTCGCCATCCAGAACATGCATCGCGCCCGACGTCACCAGCCACAGACGCGCCTGCCGGGCCGACGGCGCGCGGGACGCAAGCGCCCTGACCAGGTGCAGCACGCTCGCGCTGGCACGCCGCCTCGCGGCGATGTCGGCGGGCGCGAGATCGAGACTCCACAGATGGATGACGCCCTTCAGCGGGCGGTCGGGCGAAGGCAGGTCCGGCGTCGCGTCGGCGAAGCGCAGCGTGCACGAATCGCCCGCGCTTTCCAGCAGTGCCGACAGTTGCGCGCCCACGCCGCCACGGTCCGCGAGAATCAGCCACTCGCCGTGCGCCGAACCGCCGGTTGCCGCGTCGACGTCCGACGGTCTCCAGACGCGTTGATAAAGCAGCGCGGCGAAGTCGTGCCGCTCGGCGGCGCGCCCCGCGCGCACCTGCTGCAACCGCAGCGCATCGATCTCGATCAGCAGTCGCCCGGCGAGGTCATGGACGCGGATGTCGCCCTCCAGCGCGTCGTGCCCGACCGGCTTGCGCAGCGTGGCGTGACTCCATGCGTCGGCGGACGACGGCGGCTGATGGACCCGCACCGCACCGATCGAACTGGGCAGGTACAGGTCGCCGTCCTCCAGCGCGTCCGGATCGATGGCGGCGGCGAGCACGCGGCTGCACGCGTCGAGAAAGGCGGGGTGGATCTGATAGGGCGACGACGCCAGCGCGTCGGCCGGCAGGCTGATTTTCCCCAGCGCCTCGCCGGGCGCGCGCCAGATCTGCCGGATCGCGTCGAACATACCGTCGATCTGCACGCCGTGCTGCCGGATTTCGCCGTTGAAGTCCGCGCCCGACGTCGTTTCCGGGCAGCGCGCCTGCACCTCGGCGGCATCGAATCGCGCCGGTGCGGCGGCTTGCCTCGGCGCGCACATTTCCCGTAGTCGACGCAACTGCGGAAGATTGCCGAGGATCCGCTCGACCGGCGGACCGAAATCGAGCAGGCAGGCCACTTCATCCACGCCGATCGACGCGAGATCCCGCACCAGGTCGACGCAGGTCTCCGGCGTGCCGATGAGCCCGCGCGATTGCGCGAAGCGTTCATAGAGAAACTCGACGAACTCGTCCAGTTCGCGTGCGCCCATCGCGCGCACGTCCACCGACTGGCCGCGGCTCTGCGCCAGCCCGTTCAACAGCCCGATATTGCTGCGGATGTAGTTGCAGAACGGCACACGCGCCTGTTCGCGCGCCTGCGCCGCATCGTCGCCGACGAACGTGTGCAGCATCACGGACACGGTGCCGGCCGCCGGATCGAAGCCGTGCCTCGCGCGCGCGTCGCGGTAGAGGGCGATCTTGTGCGCGAGCTGGTCGCGATCCTGGTCGAGCACGTGGGTCAGCAGGTTGGCGCCGGTTTCGCCGGCGCGCACGAACGTCTGCGGATTGCTCGCGGCGGTCACCCACACGGGCAGCTCCGGCTGCACCGGCGTCGGATAGATGCGCAACTGCATCGGCTTGCCGACGCCGTTCGTCGCATCCAGCATGCCGCCGCGCCACAGATGCTGGACCGTGCGCATCGTGGCCAGCATGTCGTCCTGCCGGCTCGCATATTTGTCCGGGGCGAACACGAAGTCGTCAGGATTCCATCCGGACGCGAACGACACGCCCACGCGGCCGTTCGACAGGTTGTCCACCATCGACCATTCTTCCGCGATCCGGATCGGGTTGTGCAGCGCCGCGACCACGCTGCCCGCGACCAGCTTCACGCGTTGGGTGGCCGCCGCAAGCGCGGCATGCAGGACGGCGGGATTCGGGTACAGCGAGCCGAATTCGGTGAAATGGCGCTCCGGCACCCAGACGCTGGAAAACCCGTTCGCATCGGCGAAACGCGCGCTTTCCATCACGAGCTGGTACTTGTTGCCGGACAACGCCTCTTCACTGCTGGCGAAGAACATCAGGCCGAATTTCATGCGTGGCTCCGATCCGATTCGTGAATTTCGGCACTCGCGCACATCTGCCACGTTGGGGCGGCGCGGGTGTCGTCGATCCGGTGATAGACGGCAAACGAAAACGGTCCCCAGGACCGGCGGCTCAGCACGGTCTGCACGGTGCGCGCTGCATGCGGATGCAGCGGCAACGGCGCATGCAGCGCGAGGTCCTTCAACGTCGTATGGCCGGCAGCGCCGATTTCCGACGTGGCCGACAGCGCCATTTCCACGAACGCGGAATAGGGCAGGACGGGCGACCCCTTGACGCGATGACCGTCGAGGAAGGTGGTGGCCGGCGCATCGAGACGCGATTGCCAGATCCACGTGGCCGGCGCATGCGCGTGCTGCTCCATGAGGCGGCCGAGCAACGGATGCCCGGGCGCACGGGGCGTGATCCAGAAGCCGCGACGCTCGAACGGGTAGGTCGGCAACGCGAGCCGATGGCGCGGCGCGCCCTGCTCCACGGCATCCCAGTCGATCGATGCGCCGCGTACGTACAGCGCGGCGAGCATGTGCAGGATCGCGTCCCACGCGGCCGTGTGCGCGCCGATGTCGATCACGACGTGGTTTTTCGCCGCGTCGCCGTTCGGCGCCTGCGGCACGTCCGCCCACGAGGCCGCGGCGCGATGCCCGTCGCCCGCGCTGCTGACGGCGTCCGGCGTGATGCCGAACGACATCCACAGTTGCGCGAGCGCGCGCTGGAATGCCGTGAACCCGGCTTCCGCGGGGGCGAGCCCGGGCGCCTCGGATTGCCGCTGCATCAGCGCGTCGAAAGCGGGGCAGGCCGAGCGCAATTGCCGAACTGCGTTGGCGCTGCCGCCGTCGTCGGCGCAAAAGTGGAACGTCACCGCTGGGGGCGTTTCGGCGGGCTCGCCGGACGAAACGGCATCCAGTTGCGAACGCAACGAATCGAGACTCGATGCGACGATGGCCGCGCGCTGCGTGAAGTGGGTGCGCCCGGCATTGGCCGTGAACGCGACATCCCGCACACTCGCCTCGGGATGGGTGTCGAGATAGCCCGCATAAGATGCAGCCAGCGCTTGCAACGCTTCCGGCGTGCGCGCGGAGAGCGTCACGACGCGCGCCTCGGGCGCTGCCGGGTCGGCTTCGATCGCCGCGGGCCGGGGCGCTTCGGACAGGATCAGGTGCGCGTTGGTGCCGCCGAAGCCGAACGAACTGATGCCGGCCAGGCGCGGCCCGTGTTCCGAATGCCACGGCGTGACCTGCTGCGGCATGCGGAAGGGCGTGCCGTCGAGCGCGATTTGCGGATTGATCGACCGGAAATGGAGGTTCGGCGGAATGACGCGATGGTGTAGCGCAAGGGCGGTCTTGATCAGGCTGGCGATGCCCGCCGCCGATTCCAGGTGGCCGATGTTGGTCTTGACCGAGCCGATCCAGCAATGCTCGTCCGGCCGGCGGGAGTCGTTCAGGACGGCCGCCAGCGCGTTCAGTTCGATCGGGTCGCCGAGCGGCGTGCCCGTCCCGTGCGCCTCGACGAAGCCGATGTCCCGCGCGCGTACGCCGGCATCGCGCAGCGCACCATGAATCACGGCCTGCTGGGCCGGGCCATTGGGCGCGGTCAGGCCATGGCTGCGTCCATCCTGATTCACCGCGGAGCCGCGGATCACGGCGAACACGGTGTCGCCGTTCTCGAGCGCATCGTCGAGCCGCTTGAGCAGCACCATGCCCACGCCTTCGCCGCGCACATAGCCGTTCGCTGCCGCATCGAACGCCTTGCATCGACCATCCGGCGACAGCATGCCCGCTTGCGTGAATGAGGCGCTCAATTGCGGCGCCAAAATCAGGTTGACCCCGCCGGCCAGCGCCGCATCGGCCTCGCCGCGCTGCAGCGCGCGGCACGCCTGATGCACCGCGACGAGCGAGGACGAGCACGCGGTATCGACCGCCCAGCTCGGGCCGCGCAAATCGAGCGCATAGGAAATGCGGTTGGCGGCGACGCTGAGCGCATTGCCCGTCGCGACATAAGGGCCGACGTCCGCGACTTCGTCCTGCGCCAGCCGGATGTAGTCCGAATTGCTGATGCCGACGATGACCGCGGTGCGTCCGCCGGCGAGACTGTGGGGCGCGATGCCCGCATGCTCGAGCGTCTCCCAGGCCACCTCCAGCAGCAGACGCTGTTGCGGATCCATCGATTCGGCTTCGCGGGCGCTGATGCCGAAGAAAGCCGCATCGAACTGATCGACCTGTTCCAGCAACCCGGCGGGCGGAAGGTCGGCGGCGCGCTGCGTCGCCGCGCCGACCGCGTCCCGGCCCTCCAGCAGCAGCTGCAAGAATGCGTCGGGATTGCCGGCGCCGGGGAAACGGCATCCCATGCCGACGATCGCGATATCCGCGCGTGCTGCGGCCGAGCTGGGCGCCTGGTTCGGCATGGCATGCCCGGTGCCGCTCAAATGGCGCGCCAGCAGCGAAATACTCGGAAAATCGTAGACGACGGTCGGGGAAACCGGCCGCCCGAGCCAGTCCTGCAACTCGCCCGAGAGCTGGATGGCATCCTTCGAATCGAGCCCATGGACGCTGAACGGCGCGTCGGGGTCGATCTTGCCGGAAGCGATGCCCGACAGACGCGAGATACGCTCGACGCACCATTGCACCAGCGCTTGCGTGTCGCGTGGCGTGGCCGTCCGCGGGGCGGCCGGCGGCGCGGCGAACGCACGCCGCCACTCGCCCGCGATCGCGAGTCCCTGCTCATCGAGGAATGCCTGCCGGATCCGGCTCCGCTGGATTTTTCCGCTGGACGTGCGCAGGATCGTGGCGGGCTTCAACAGGACAGCCGCATACAGATCGACGTCGTGCGCTTCGGCGAGCGTGCGCCGGATCTCCGCGGCGACGGCTTCCGCGTCCAGCGTGTTGAGCGCTTCCCGGCGCACTTCGCAGGCGACGACGATCCGCTCCACGTTGTCGACGTTGATCGAGAAAGCCGCCGATGCGTTCGGCGCCAGCGCGGGGTGGCTTCCCTCCGCGGTTTGTTCGAGATCCTGCGGGTAGTGATTGCGGCCGGCGACGATGATGAGGTCTTTCAACCGGCCGGTGACGAACAGGTCCTCGCCATCGACGAAACCGAGATCGCCCGTGCGCAGGTACCGTGCGTCATCGCCGTCCAGCTTCGCGCGAAAGGTGCGTTCCGTTTCCTCGATACGGTTCCAGTAGCCGACGCCGACGCTCGGGCCGGTCAGCCAGATTTCGCCGATCCGGCCGGGCGCGCAGCGCTCACCGGTATCCGGATTCACGATCCGCAGGCGGTGCTCCGCCCAGGGCCGACCGCATGAGACCAGCGCGTGGCGCTTGCCGGAGTCGCTTCTCGTCGCCACGCCGTGTGCGAGCCCGTCGGCGTCGTAGTCCGCCACGCGCGGCAGCGAGCGTGCCGGCTGACCGGAGATGAACAAGGTCGCCTCGGCCATCCCGTAGACCGGGCGCATGGTGTGCGCGTGGAAGCCGCATGCGGCAAAGGCGCGCGAAAAACGCGCCACCGACTCCGCGCGCACCGGTTCCGCGCCGTTGAACGCAACCCGCCAGCTGCTCAGATCGAGCGGCGCGCGCGCTTCATCGGAGATTTTGCGCGCGCACAGGTCATACGCGAAATCCGGCGCGGCGCAATGCGTGCCGCGATACTTCGTGATGGCCTGCAGCCAGCGAACGGGCTTCTGCACGAACGCCGCGGGCGCCATCAGCACCGACAGCACGCCGAGATAGATCGGCAGCAGCACTTTCCCGAAGAACCCCATGTCGTGAAACACCGGGAGCCAGCTGACGAACACCGTCGACGCATCGGCATCGCTCGCCTCGGCGATGACCGCCATGTTGCTCAGGATGTTCGCGTGACTGATCATCACGCCTTTCGGCGTACCGGTGGAGCCTGACGTGTATTGCAGCAGCGCCAGCGTCTGCGGCGCGATGTCCGGTGCGCGCCAGTGTTCGGCCGGCGCGTCGAAGCGCTGGTCCGTCGCGAGGATCTTCAGTTCCAGCGTGTCGGAGTAACCGTCCGCGTGATGCGCGATGCCGTCGAGCGTGGCTGCGTCGGTCAGCGCGACGACCGGCCCGGCGTCGGCGACGATGGCCTTGAGGCGATCGGCCGGGCGATGCCTGCGCGGTGGATACGCAGGTACGCCGATCAGGCCGGCGTACAGGCATCCCACCCATGCGCAGATGAATTCCAGCCCGGGCGGATAGACCAGCAGGACGCGATCGCCCGGTTGCGCGATGTCCTGCAGCCTGGCGGCGATGCCGCGCGCCCGCTTGTCGAGGTCACCGAACGTGAGCCGGGTCAGTTCCGCTTCGCCGTTCTCGAGAAAAATGAATGCGGTCTTCTCCGGTTCGACCTTGCCGCGAAACAACAGAATTTCTGTAACAGTCCTGAATTTTGTATCGGGAAGCATGCTCAACCTTCGTTGTCTTCTAAACGTTGAATATCTCAGGACCGGTCGTGGCGATCCTGCCAAGCGTGCTTCATCGGACGGTATTGAAATTAGAGCATCGCTCTAATCCGACGTCTGCCCCGTAATCCAAGGACACGGCGTTTCGCGCACCGGATCAATACGGCTTGCTATTGAGGTGCACGCTTGCGCCCGCTAACGATCGGCGCTTCCTTCGAGGTCGGGCGCGTACGGGTCGAGCAGCGACACGACGACTTTGCGCTCGCCTTCGAACGGGTTGCGGCCATGCGCGAAGCGCATGTTGTCGACCAGCAGGACGTCGCCTCGTTGCCATGGGAACGTGATCGCGCATGCGCGGAACGCGTGGCGGATCTGCTCGAGGTCGGCGAGCTCGAATGGACTCCCGTCGCCATGGCTGGCATTGCGCGGAACGCGATCCTCGCCGAACAGGCTGACGATCGAACGGGCGAGCGATGCGTCCAGGTTCGAGAGATGGAACAGATGGGCCTGATTGAAGAACACCCGGTCGCCGGTGACCGGATGGTAGGCCACGCCCTGGTTGACCTGGGCGGTGCGCAACGTGTCGTCGTCGAGCCATTCGTGCTCGATGCCGTTGTCCGCGCAGAAGGCGGCGACCTGGCTGCGGTCGCGGGTCTGGAACACGGTTTCCCACGGAATGTCGACGTGCCGCCGGTAGTGCCTGACATAGCGGACCTGTTTCGCTTCGAAGTGATCCAGGAGGCGCGGCCCGATCCGGCGGCTCACCTCCCGCATGTCGGCAATCGGCGTTTCGCCGCCGGTCGCGGCCGGCGTCAGGCAACAGAATGCGACTCTCAGCGGCCAGCTTCGCTGATATGCGTTTTCGCAATGAAGGGCGATCGTCTCGCTCGGCGGATACTCGGTTGCGGTGAAGATGCCGTTGCCGATCGAGGTGCGCGGCGTGGAACGATAGACGTAGTCGGACTGATGGGCTGAAATCGCGTGAGCAAACGCTTCGAAGTCGCCCACGGATGAAACGTCGAAGCCGCGAAACAGCAGTGCGCCGTGTTCCAGAAGCCGGGATTCGAGTGCCGCCCGGTTGTCGTTCACCGCCTGCGCGAGATCACGCCCGTTCGACACGGGTTCCAGCAGCCACGGCGAGCTACCCTCGGCAAGCAGCTTGCGTTCGGTCATGCCCAGCATCGTCAATAGTCCTTTCCTGTACGTGGATCACGGCGCAACCGAACGGGTCGGCCTGCATGGTCGCGCCGCGGTGCGGCTATGCACGGCAGGCCGCTTCCACGGCATGCGCGAAGCGATTGAGGATTTCGTGGATATCCGCTTCCGAAACGATCAGCGGCGGCAGGAACCGGAGTACCGCGCCGTTGCGGCCACCGGTTTCGACGATGAGCCCGTTTCGCAGGCAGTTCCGCTTGATGGCCTTGGCCCGTTCCGTGTCGGGCGGGCCGGCTCGGCCATGGGTGCCGGGCACGACGACTTCGGCGCCGATCATCAGGCCGCGGCCGCGAATCTGACCGAGGCACGGAAAGCGTTCGGCAAGCCCCTCGAGGCCGGCCACCAGCAGTTTGCCGACCCGGTCCGCGTGCGCCGACAGATTCTCCCGTTCGACGATGCGCATGGTCGACAAGCCGGCCACCATCGCAATCTGGTTGCCTCGAAAGGTGCCGGCATGCGCGCCGGGCGGCCAGGTGTCGAGGCGCTCGTCATAGACCACCACCGACAACGGATAGCCGCCGCCGAATGCCTTCGACAGCACCAGGACGTCCGGCCGGATGCCGGAGTGCTCGATCGCGAACAGCGCGCCCGTTCGACCGAGTCCGGTCTGCACTTCATCGACGATCAACGGGATTTCATGCCGCAGCGTCAGCTCACGCAACTCGATCAACCACGTGTCGGGAGCGGGGATGCAGCCCCCTTCGCCTTGCACGACTTCGACGATGATCGCCGCCGGTTTGGTGATCCCGCTCTCGGGATCGGACAGGACGGTCCGGATGTAATTGATGCTGAGTTGACCGGTCGCCGAGCCATCGGTGCCGAACGGGCAGCGAAAGGCATAGGGATAGGGCAGGAAATGCACGTCGCGTCCATTGCCGCCGGCCGACTTGGGCGTGAGGTTTCCCGACGCGGCGAGTGCGCCGGCCGTCATGCCGTGGTAGGCGCCGTGGAACGCCATGATCGCCGGGCGGCCCGTATGGTGCCGGGTCAGCTTGATCGCCGCTTCGACGCCGTCCGCGCCACTGGGGCTGCAAAACTGGATCTTGCCGGATTCGGCGATCTTTCCGGGCAGGAGCGAGAACAGCTGCTCGACGAACGCATGCTTGGCCGGTGTCGCCAGGTCGAGTGCCTGTTGCATCTGATCGGACGACAGAAACCGCATCACGGCTTCATTGACTTCCGGGTGATTGTGTCCGAGCGCGAGCGTGCCCGCATTCGACAGGCAGTCGATGTACTCCTGCCCGTCGGCGTCGCGTACGCGGATGCCCTTGGCATGGGTAAACAGCCGCGGGAAAGAGGTGGCGTAGGTTCGCGCGTTCGATTCGACCTGCTTAAGATACTCGAGTTTTTCCATGCGCGCAGATCCGGCTTGCGAGGCGGATTGATGGACACTGGCGCACGAGAATCGCTTCATCCTGGCCAATGGTGTTAGCGGTACGACGGGATTGGAGCATGCTCTCCGTATCACGTCTGTCACGTAAAAATGGGACATCGGCCGGGCGACGTCACCCCGTCATGCCATTGCCCTCCGCTCATCGAAGCGGGGTTGCGAGGCGCGACGTCAGGCAGCGAGGGTCGAGCAGAAATAATCGATGGTCCGCCGCAGCCCCGCTTCGAGCCCGATCGTCGGCTCCCAGTCGAGGTGGGTGCGGGCGAGGCTGATGTCGGGGCAACGTTGGGTCGGATCGTCCTTCGGCAGCGGACGGAACACGAGCCGCGACTTCGAGCCGGTCAGGCGCAGGATGATCTGCGCCAGTTCGCTGACCGCGATCTCGTGCGGATTGCCGAGGTTGATCGGGCCGGTGAGCTCCGCGGGCGTGGCCATCATCCGGATCAAACCGTCGACCATGTCGTCGACATAGCAGAATGCCCGGGTCTGGCTGCCGTCGCCATACAGCGTGATGTCGTCGCCGCGCAGCGCCTGCACGATGAAGTTGGACACCACGCGGCCGTCGTTGGGATGCATGCGCGGGCCGTAGGTGTTGAAGATGCGCACCACCTTGATTCGCACGTTCTGCTGGCGGTGATAGTCAAAGAACAGCGTCTCCGCGCAACGTTTGCCTTCGTCGTAGCAGGCGCGCGGCCCGAGCGGGTTGACGTTGCCGCGGTAGCTCTCCGGTTGCGGATGCACGTCGGGGTCGCCGTACACCTCGCTCGTCGAGGTTTGCAGAACGCGCGCATGCGTGCGCTTGGCGAGCCCCAGCATGTTGATCGCGCCCATCACGCTGGTCTTGGTGGTCTGCACGGGATCGAACTGATAGTGGATCGGCGAAGCCGGGCAGGCGAGGTTGTAGATTTCGTCCACCTCCACGTACAACGGAAAGGTCACGTCGTGGCGCAGCGCCTCGAAGCTCGGGTTGCCGAGCAGCGCCGCCACGTTCTGCTTCGTGCCGGTGAAATAGTTGTCGACGCACAAGACGTCGTGACCGAGTTCGACGAGACGCTCGCAAAGATGCGAACCGAGGAAACCCGCACCACCTGTTACGAGGATTCGCTTTCGATTACGTTGCACAATGGCACTCCAGGTATCGCGCGCAGGGACGCGACGCGGCCTCCCCGCATGCTTGGCCGGCCCGCGGCGCCGGCAGGGGAGCGGATCAGGCGCGCGGGCGTTTTCATTCGACGATCACGGCACCGGCCGGCACGCCGATCGCGAGGATCGACCCGTCATGCCTGCAGTGCGCTCGACGCGGCGTGCTCCGCACGCCGCATGCGCGCCGCGATGATGCCGGCCATCGTCCGCATTTCGTTTCTCAGAAAGAAATGATCTCCTTCGAAGACGTGAAAATCGAAGCGCCCGGTCGTCGCGGCGCCCCAACCTTCAACGGCATCGACGGGCACCTCCTGATCGGCCCGGCCCGCGAACGCGGTGATGTCCACTGCCAGCCGTGGCCCGGGCACGGGCCGGTGGTTTTCGATCAGCGTGAAATCCGCACGCAGCGCCGGCATCAGCAGCGCCATCAGTTCGCCGTTGTCCAGCACCGCTCTCGGTGTGCCGCCCATCTCGCGCAGCGCATCGATGAAGGCGCGATCGTCCAGCGCCTGCATGCGCCGATCGTGGCGCTCCTGGCCCGGTGCGGCACGCGCGCTCACGAACAGATGCCGCAGGTTCGGTCGTGCGTGGGCGGGAAGCCGCAGCGCCAGTTCGACGGCAATCGCCGCGCCCATGCTGTGTCCGAGCAGCGCGAAGGGACGATCGAAGCAGTCGTCCAGGTCGCGCAGCAACGTGTCGACCAGCGTCGCCATGTCGCGGACGGCAGGCTCGGACAGGCGGCTGCCTCGGCCGGCAAGTTCATGACGGCACACTTCGATGCCGGGTAACGACGCTTGCAGCGCGCGATAGACGGCGGCCGAGCCGCCCGCATAGGGAAAACAGATCAGACGCATGCGAGCGGGGACTTGAGCGGCTCGTTGGCTGCCGGCGCACAAGCGATGGCGCTATTCAAATTCATGTGTTCGGCGTTTTTCACCATTCAGGTTCCAGTTCCGGTTGGGCATGAGTTAAACACGAGGCAGCGTGGATGTATGTCGTAGGAAGAGGGGACGCGTTGCCGGCCATGTCGAAGCCGTTCCTCTCTGATCGGATCGCGGCGCGGACACGGTATCGGCGAAAACGGATGCGCGGGAAATCGAGTGTGCCGGACGATGCGATTCGTCTTTAGAATGGGCGGCGGGCATGTCGAGCCCCGGAAGACATCACGGCATCCGCGCGAGTGCCGCCAAGCCACCGCATGATTCAGGAGACATACGATGCAACACCGTCCGAAAGCCGTCCCGACGCAGCAGGTAGCGAACGAGCGCGTGATCGTCACCGAATGGCGATTCGCACCGGGTGCCGAGACCGGCTGGCATGTTCATCGGCATGACTATGTCGTGGTGCCGCAAACGGACGGTCAGCTTCTCCTCGAAACCGCACAAGGCAACCGCGAGTCGCAACTGCACGCCGGGCGCAGCTATGCGGGGCTGAAGGGCGTCGAGCATAACGTCGTCAACGCGACGGACCACGAAGTGGTGTTCGTCGAAGTCGAGATTCTCTGAGGGGGCGTCAGGCCCCGCGAGCAAGGCCGCGACAGGGGCAGCAGGATGAGAATGACCGGCATCCCGTTTGGAACGACCGATCGGCGCACCATCGAGTCGACCGAGGATCGCGGAGAACGTGGCGTCGCGCGCCGGCGGACGATGTAGTTCGGGGAGATCCGCGTGAGGCAGGTCGACTATTCGGCCGGTTACGTGGCCGGCCACGGGTGCGTCAAAGGCCACATCCTGTACTGCCTCGAAGGCGAGTTGCCGATGGAGCGCGAAGACGGGGCGACGGTTCATGCTTCGACCGGGCATGAGCGACCAGACGTGCCGACCATGTAGAAGCGCATCGGTCGTCGACCGCGACACGCGCCAAGTTGTTCATCGTTGATTGAAGCGGCAGCGGGTTCCCGCGTAGCGTAGCGTTTCCCCTTTGCCGACAGAAAGAGCGCGGCGCACAATACTCCCGGAAATCTCTTCGGAGGCTGCCCGACATGGCCACGTTCCAGCCCGATGGATGGCACACCGTCACGCCCCGGATCGTCGTGCCGGATCCGCAAAACCTGATCGAATTCATCCGGACGGTATTTCACGCGCGGGGCGAGTACCGCCCGGGGTTGCCTGCGGAAATCAGGATCGGCGATTCCGTCGTGATGATCAGCGGGGAAGATGGCCTGCGTGAGCCGATGCCGGCATTCCTGTACGTCTATGTCGAGGATGCCGACCTGACCTATCGGCGGGCGCTTGCAGCGGGTGCGACCACGCTCGAAGCCCCCGCCGACATGCCGTACGGCGACAGGCGGGCGATGGTGCAGGATCCGTGGGGGAATCGGTGGCAGATCGCGACGCATCAGCGCGACCTGTCGGTGGACGAGATTCGTTCGCGGCTGGCGAACGGCGGCTAGATACCCGCCGGGTGCGTCGGGGTGATCAGGATGCCTTTCGTCACGCCCAGGTGATCGTCGGCACGGCGTCGCGCACCGTCACGTACCGCTTCGCCCCTGCCGGTGTCGCAATCGTCCAGATTCACGTCGCGTATCGGTAAAACCTCCCCGTTCCCCCCGCCGTTAACCCGTTCGCAGCCCATGCGCCCCGTGTTGCGACACGGCGCGCGTCTTTCGTGATCCGGAATCCACATCCGCCGCTGGCCGCGCCCGGCCCGCGCAAGGGAACGTCATGCGAAAACAACTCACTATCCGTGGTGGCCTCGTCGCGACCATCGCCGGCTATACCGTGCTGCTCGTGCTGGTGGTCGGCGCAAGCATCGCGGCCCTCTATATGGGCAACGGTTCGCTCGAGGCGATGTACCGCGACGACACCGCGTCGCTGCTGCACCTGAAGACCAGCTCCGAGCGCATGCTCGTGCTGCGCGAACGCATGAGCGACGTCGCGCAGATCATCAGCGCCGGCCACTCGGGCAAGGAAGAGATCGCGAAACTCCGCACGCTGCTCAAGCAGAGCAACGACGAACTCGATGCCTATGCGGGCCTGCATGCACGCAACGCCGACGAGCAGGCGCTGTTCGACACGCTGCAGAATCGCCGTCGGGCGTTGCTCGACGGCGTATTCCTGAAGGCGCTCTCGCAACTCGACGGCGACGACGGTTTCGGCTTCCTCGACACGCAGCGCACCGCGCCGCCCGCGCTGTTCGCCGCCTACCAGGAGGCGATCGATGCGCTCGAGGCGTTCCAGGTCGCGCGCGAAAAGGAGCGCTATGAGGCGGCCGGCGTGCAGTTCCACCGGATCGTGTGGGGGATGGCGGCGGTCGCGGCCGTCGCACTCGTCGTCGGCTTCCTTGCGCAGCGCGTGCTTGCGAAAGCGATCATCGAGCCGATCAAGCTCGCGGTCGGCCAGTTCGAGAAGATCTCGAAAGGCGACCTGACCGGAACGGTCGTCGTGCCCGGCCAGAACGAGATGGCCTATCTGCTGCATGCACTGAAGCGGATGCAGGACGGCCTCGTCGACACCGTGAACCAGGTGCGCACGAGCACGGAGACGATCGTCGGCGACGTCCGCACGATCGCGAGCGGCAACGTCGACCTGTCGGCGCGCACCGAGCAGCAGGCCGTTTCGCTGCAACAGGCGGCGGCGAGCGTCGAGCAGCTGACGGCGGCCGTGCGCCAGAACGCGGACAACGCGCGCGATGCGCGCACCTACGTCGAAGGCGCGGCCGGCATCGCGTCGCGCGGCGGCGAGGCGATGCAGCGCGTGGTCGAGACGATGTCGGCGATTTCGCTCAGTTCCACGCGGATCTCCGGGATCGTCGGCGTGATCGAAAGCATCGCATTCCAGACCAACATCCTTGCGTTGAACGCTGCCGTCGAAGCCGCGCGCGCCGGCGAGCAGGGGCGCGGCTTCGCGGTCGTCGCGACGGAAGTGCGCGGGCTCGCGCAGCGCTGCGCGTCGGCGGCGAAGGAAATCCGCGAACTGATCGGCCATTCCGCGCAGCGTGTCGAGGACGGCAGCGGCCTCGTCGCGCTGGCCGGTTCGGCGATGGCCGAGCTCGTCGCGGCGGTCGAGCGCGTCAACATGATCATGAGCGAAACCGGCCAGGCGTTCGAGGAGCAGGCATCGGGCATCGAGCAGGTGAACGCCGCGGTCATCCAGATGGAGCAGACGATGCAACGCAATGCCGCGCTGGTCGAGGAGGCCGCGGCCGCGGCGCTGTCGCTCGACGAACAGGGCGCGCGGCTGAGTGCGGCGGTTGCGCAATTCCGTCTGCGTGACGAGGCGCTCGCCTGATGCACCGATACGGGCGACCGGGAGCGGGATCGACGGGCCGGCTTGCCGCCAATGCGGTGCACCGGCGTCGAAGCGGCACATTTCTGGTGCGGACTTCCCGACATGCCGATGTCGACGCGATCCCTGCACCGGCGCGGTGAAGCACGACGATCGGCCGATCGCCGAACGCGATGCGACGCGGTCTGCGTTCAGGGGCCGCGAGGCAGCACGGCGTCGCCGCGATCCTTGCCGGTCAAGGCGGACGGACAATTTCTCCCACGTTCTCCACAGGGTTATGCACGGAAATTGTGGATAACTCGAGGAGATGAACGACAGCCGAAAATTGCCGGGCGCGCGTGCCGCGATGCGACATCACCTCCTGCGAATTGCTTTGCTGGATTGATCGTTTAGTGGCGGTCGCGGAAGGGAATAGCATGAAGCTTCCTCTCGATTGGTCGCCGTATGCGCGGCCGGTCATTGCGACCGTATCGGCCCGACATGACGACACTGAACGACTATCTCGAACAAAAGCGCGACGCGTGGCTCGCGAAAAAGGAAGCCGCCCGCAGCAATCCCGAACTCAAGGCGACCCCGCTGAAAGCGACCGTGCGCGCACTGGGCCGCAGCGGCGTGCGGGAGATCCGCATTCGCGACTTCCAGGTGATCAGCGACAGCCCGCCCGACTTCGCGGGCTACAACCTCGGGCCGGCGTCGCCGGAGCTGCAGCTCGGCGTGCTCGGCAGTTGCCTGACGCACATCACGCTGATCCAGGCCGCGGAGCGTGGCCTGAAAATCGACTCGATCGAGGTCGAGGTGACCGGCGACCAGCATCCGCTCGCGCAGCAACCGGGGTTCGAGCATGTGCCGGTGTTTCCGCACAACCTCCGCTACACGCTCGATATCGTGTCGCCCGAACCGCCGGAGACGATTCGGGCGCTGCATCAGGCGGTCGAGGCCATCTGCCCGATCTTCAATCTGCTGAGACTGCCGCAGACGATCGACGGCGAGTTGAGACATACGCACGGTTGACGTGCGCCCGGTGGGTTGCAGCATGTCACCTCGCCGAGAGGTGAGCAGGCGCGCGATACCTCGCGCACCCTGGCGGCGCTCCGATACAGCTGCGATTCCTGTCGCACCGATATTCGATGTCGGATGCGTCGTTCCGGTGCAGAGCGCGTGTCGGATCGGGGCCGGGCGACGCCGGTCGTGAATCGGCCGGCGCGAAGTCAGGCTTCGGAGGCCTGAAGGTCGCGCGTTCGGCGCGTCGTCTCGTCGGCACGATCCTGAAGCTGCTGGAATGCGTCCAGCAGCCGCGCGCGCAATACGGCCAGCGTCGGGTCGCGTCGATCGCGCGGCCGGGCGACCCCGACGTGGAACTCGTCGTCGATGCGGCCCGGATTGGGCGCGAGCATCAGCACGCGATCGCCGAGATACAGCGCTTCGTCCAGATCGTGTGTGACGACGATCGCGGCCGTCCGGTGCCGTTCGACGACATCGAGCAGCAGCGTCTGCAGCCGCATCCGGGTGATCGCATCGACCGCGCTGAACGGTTCGTCGAGCAGCAGCAGGTCCGGCTCGCCGAACAGCCCGCGCGCGATCGCCGCGCGCTGCGCCATCCCGCCCGACAACGTGGCCGGCAGTTGCCGGGCGACCCCGGCCAGGCCGACTTCGTCGAGCAGCCGGGCGACGGCCGGCGCGCGCCCGCCGCGCGGGCCGGCCGCAAAGCCGACGTTGTCCGCGATCGACAGCCACGGCAGCAGCCGCGGCTCCTGGAAGATCACGCCGGCGCGCGGGGACGGGCCGTCGAGCGCGACGCCGCCCAGCTTCACGGTGCCGCGGTAGTCGGTGTCGAGGCCGGCGACGATCCGCAGCAGCGTGCTCTTGCCGCAACCGCTCGGACCGACCACGCAGACGATCTCGCCGCGCGCGACCTGCAGCGGGACATCGGCGAGGATCGTGCGATCGCCGTAAAGCTTGCGGGTGATGCGCAGGTCGAGCAGCGGTGTCGCGGTGCTGGCCGCCGTGTTTGAGGAAGAACCTGTGCTCATGCTGACCCTTTACGTGGCGTGGGGTCGAACGCATCGCGCCAGCCGAGCCAGCGCGACTCGATGCGCGCCATCGCGCCGTCGGTCAGCTTGCCGAGCAGCGCCAGCAGCAGGATCGCCCCGAACACGAGATCCGGTCGGCCGGTTTCGCGGCCGTCGCTCAACAGGAAGCCGAGCCCGCGCGTGGCCGCGATCAACTCCGCGGCGACCATGAACATCCACGCGAGACTGAGGCCGGTACGCAAACCGGTGACGATCTGCGGCAGCGCGGCCGGCAGCAGGATGCGGCGGAACAGCGCGAACGGGCCGAGCCGGTACACCGCGCCGAGTTCGACGAGCTTGCGGTCGACGTCGCGAATGCCGGCGACCACCGCGAGGTGAACCGGGAAGAACGCGCCGATGGCGATCAGCGTGATCTTCGGTGCTTCGTCGATGCCGAGCCACAGCAGCAACACCGGCACCCACGCGAGCGACGGAATCGCGCGCAGCGCCTGGAACGTCGGCTCGAACAGCGCGTCGATCCGGCG